>NZ_JBFXHE010000339.1:0-4853 GCF_050177295.1 Desulfobacter sp. | reverse complement strand
ACATTGTTGTCCAGGCCCACATAAGCGCATGCACCATGGATGAAACAGGTTGCCGGGCAACGGCTGACGGTACCCTAAGTGTGGACGGGATATGCATATATGAAATGAAAAATTTCTGTTTCTCTTTCAAAGGAACGCCATGCAGCACTATGTTGCCAGACAGGACCGACTCCGGGTGGATGCCTCATCATGGCAGAAACCCCCATGGAATACCGTCTCCAGCCAAAAACTGACCTGCCATATGGGAGAACGTCCCCGCCACTTCCCGGACACCCGTGTCAAGCTGGCCTATGACGACCAGGCCCTTTACCTGATGTTCCGGGTCCAGGACCGGTATATCCGGGCACTGGCCCGGACCGACCAGGATCGCGTATACCAGGACAGCTGCGTCGAATTCTTCTTTACTCCGGGGCCGGACCCGGACCAGGGGTACTTCAACCTTGAGATGAACTGCGGGGGCACCATCCTGTTTCACTTCCAGACCCTGCCCAGGAAAGATCCCGTTGAAATCCCGGTATCAGACTGTGCCCGGATCCTTCGGGACGCCTCCCTGCCCAAGATTGTGAGCCCAGAGGTCCAGGATCCAGTACTCTGGTTTCTGAGTGCCAGAATCCCCTTTGACCTGCTTTCCTCGTACACGGCCGTAACTCACCCCGAACCGGGCAAGGCCTGGCGGGCCAACTTTTACAAATGTGCGGACAACACCTCCCACCCTCACTGGCTGACCTGGGCGCCGGTGGACCTGCCGGCCCCGGACTTTCACCATCCCCGGGCCTTTGGCGCCCTCTGCTTCCAATGAGGCCAGGAAAAAGCGTCCTTCCGACAGACGGTATCACAGGTAATTGTTGGCAGACGGATTCCATGCCGGCGCAATGCGGGTAGCATTTGCATCGACATTAACATAGCGTCACTTCGCCTGCCGATTGATCATTGGACCCTATCCAGCCCCTGGCGTTTGTGGTGATGTTACTGGTTACGGTACCCACACTTGGATTTTGGAACGATTTTACCTTGTCAAACATATTGAACGTGTACGATATAAATTAAGTGTGTTAAATTGATATTTTCTCAACCCAAAAAGCTGATTATAATGACAAACAACACAACCATCTCCTTCACGCCCATCGGTTTTGTGAGAACCAATGCAACAAAAACACCCCGGCACTGGTCCGTGTCACAGGAAAAAGGGGTATTGGAGATTCAGCCTGAATTTGTGCCTGGCCTGCGTGATATTGAAATCGGACAAAAGATTGTGGTGCTTTTCCATTTTCATAAAAGCCCGGCATTCAATTCAGGATACCTGTTCCAGACCCCGCCCCACCGCTCCTCTTCCAGAGGCGTGTTTAGCATCTGTTCGCCCATCCGTCCCAATGCCATCGGCATGAGTGTCGTTGAGGTGACAGATAAAGACCAAGAACGCATTGGGGTCAAACACATTGATATGATTGACGGCACACCGATTTTAGATATTAAGCCCCTGGTCACGGGAGAAGAGGATTGTCCAAGCGCACAATAAAAAAGGAGTATCCATGTCCGACCCCGCCAAATTTCGTTTTTCCGTCGACCGCGGCGGCACCTTCACGGATATCTATGCCGAGGTTCCCGGAGAACCCGGGTTCAGGGTCATCAAGCTTTTATCCGAAGATCCCCGGAACTATCCTGACGCACCCCGGGAAGGAATCCGGCGCATCCTGGAAGAGGTGACCGGCAAGCCCGTACCCAAAGAACTGTTCGAATCCGACCGGATTGAATGGATTCGCATGGGGACCACCGTGGCCACCAACGCCCTGCTGGAACGAAAAGGCGCGCCCAGCGCCCTGGTGGTGACCCGGGGATTCGGTGATATTCTTCAAATCGGAAACCAGGACCGTCCCCGGATTTTTGACCTGGAGATCAAAAAACCCGAAATTCTGTACCGGGAGGTCATTGAAGCGGACGAGCGCCTGAGGATCTTGCGGGAGGATGAGGACGCCTCGGCAGTAGAAGGCAAAATCGTGAAGGGGATCACCGGTGACCGCCTGGCAGTGATTCGTCCCCTGGATACAGCGGCCATAAAATCCGATCTTAAGGCTGTCTATGATCGGGGCATCCGCAGTCTTGCCGTCGTGCTCATGCACGCCTATGCCTGGCCGGATCATGAACGAACCATCGGCCGCCTGGCTCAGGAGATCGGATTCACCCAGATCTCCCTATCCTCCAAAGTCATGCCGCGGGTGAAGCTGGTGGCCAGGGGAGACACCACCATGGTGGACGCCTACCTCAACCCGCATATTCGCACCTACCTTGACAGCTTTAAACACGGGTTCAAGGACAAGCTTACCCATACAGGCCTTCTTTTCATGCAGTCCGACGGCGGCCTGGCCGGTGCCGACGGGTTCACCGGCAGCCGCGCCATCCTCTCCGGACCGGCCGGCGGGGTGGTGGGATATGCCATGACCACCTTTGATGCTGAAAAAAAACAGCCCGTCATCGGCTTCGACATGGGCGGCACATCCACCGATGTCTCCCGGTTCGGGGGGGAATATGAGCTGGTCTTTGAAACGGAAACCGCCGGAGTGCGTATCCAGGCCCCCCAACTCCACATCAGGACCGTGGCCGCCGGCGGGGGCAGCCGCCTCTTCTTTGACAACGGCATGTTCCTGGTGGGTCCGGAATCTGCCGGGGCACACCCTGGTCCGGTCTGCTACCGAAAAGAGGGCTACCTGACGGTCACGGACGCCAATCTGGTGCTCGGCCGTATTCAACCTAAGCACTTTCCCCATATTTTCGGCCCCACCGAAGATCAGCCGCTGGACGTGGACGCGGCCTGTACGGCCCTGGCCGGCCTGACAGAGGAAATCAACAGGTACTGCGCCGCTGCCGGGCTGCCGCCCATGACGGTGGAGGAGGCTGCCCTGGGGTTTATCCGGGTGGCCAACGAGGTGATGGTCAGGCCCATCCGTGAAATTTCGGTGATGCGGGGCTTCGATATCAAGGCGCACATTCTGGCCACCTTTGGGGGCGCCGGTCCCCAGCATGCCTGCGCCATTGCCCGGACCCTGGGAATATCCAAAATTTTTATCCACCGGTTTTCCGGCATTCTGTCCGCCTACGGCATGGGCATGGCCGATGTGGTCACGGAGCGCCAGCAGCCCTGCTCCGCTCTCTTATGCCCACAAGCGCTGAAAGAGGCTGAAGCGGTTTTTAAACAACTTGAAGAAGCGGCTCGCCGGGAACTTCAGGATCAGGGATTCTCCCCGGATGCCGTTGACACCACCCGGTTTCTTAACCTGCGATACCATGGGACAGACACGGCCATTATGATCTGCCGGCCTGAAGACAATGACTATACAAAAGCCTTCAGGGCCGTCTACCGCAGGGAGTTCGGATTCGATCTTTTTGGCAGGGAAATCCTCATCGACGATATCCGGATCCGCGCCCGGGGCAAGTCTGAGAATCTGCGCCGGATCAGCATCCCAAAGGCCCAGGGGGCACCGCCGGTGCTGGATACGACCCAGTGCTATTTTGAAGAGGGTCGGCAGAAAACCTTGATTTACGATCTGGAAAAACTTGCCGCCGGCCATTGTATCCCCGGCCCGGCCATTCTGATCCACCATACTTCCACCATTCTCATCGAACCCGACTGCACCGCAGAGATTACAAAAAACGGCGATGTGGAAATCAAGGTGGGCTCGGGCACGAGGGAGCAAATCGGCACAACGCTTGACCCGGTCCAACTTTCCATTTTCAGCAATCTCTTCATGTCCATTGCCGAACAAATGGGCCGGATGCTTCAAAAAACCGCCATCTCTACGAATATCAAGGAGCGCCTCGATTTTTCCTGCGCCCTGTTCGGGCCCGATGGTGAACTGGTGGCCAACGCGCCCCATCTGCCGGTCCATCTGGGGAGTATGAGCGACGCGGTAAAGGCGCAGATCCAGATGCAGGGAAGCGGTCTTACGCCCGGGGATGTATTGGTCTCCAATCATCCGGCTGCAGGGGGCAGCCACCTGCCCGACATTACGGTCATCACCCCCGTGTTCAAGGACGATCAGGTCATTTTCTGGGTGGCAGCCCGTGGGCATCACGCCGACATCGGCGGCATCTCTCCCGGCTCCATGCCCCCCAACTCCCGCCGCCTTGAAGAGGAAGGGGCCTGCATCACCTCGTTCAAGCTGGTGGAGAACGGCATTTTTCAGGAACAAGGCATTTCGAAACTGCTGCTGGCCCCGGGCAAACTGCCCGCGACACCGGGGCGTCCGGCCATCTGGGGCACCCGCCTTCTGGCAGACAACATCTCCGATCTTAAGGCCCAGATTGCCGCCAACCAGAAAGGGATTGAACTGGTGCTGGAGATGGTGGATCACTACGGCCTCGACGTGGTTCAGGCCTATATGAAACATGTTCAGGATGCGGCGGAAGAGGCCGTTCGCCAGAGGCTCAGAGCGCTTTCCGCATCCAAGGGGATGGGCGAGAGGGACACGATCCGCGCCATGGACTATCTGGATGACGGCAGCCCCATTGCCCTATCCCTCACCATAGACCGCAAGGATGGCAGCGCACTATTTGATTTTCAAGGCACCGGACCTCAGATCTGGGGAAACTGCAATGCTCCCAAAGCCGTGACTAAATCAGCGATCCTTTACTGCCTCAGATGCCTGATTGAAAAAGACCTGCCCTTAAACCACGGCTGCCTTATCCCCATCACCGTTAATATCCCCAAGGGCTCTCTGCTTGATCCCTCTGTCGAAGCGGCGGTGGTAGGCGGTAACGTGCTGACCTCCCAGCGGATCACCGACGTGGTCCTCAAGGCGTTCGGCGTGGCTGCCGCCTCCCAGGGCTGCATGAACAATTTTACCTTCGGCAATGACCGC
>NZ_JBFXHE010000338.1:0-4860 GCF_050177295.1 Desulfobacter sp. | reverse complement strand
TACCCGGATGCGCTGTTATCAGAAGGTGGCAGCCCATTATCCCCCGGACACCTATATGCTTAATCTGCTGTCTTTATCCACCCGGCTGGCAGGCCCAAGGGATGCGGTGCTTCACATGATCATCGGAAAAAATTTCGGGTGTTCCCATTTTGTCATCGGGCATAACCATGCCACCCCGGGAACGGACAGCAGCGGCAATCCATTCTACGATACCCCCCAGGTCCGGGAACTGACCCTTCAGGCCGGGAAAGAAATCGGTATTGAGCCGGTATTTTTTGAAGAGATGGTCTATCTGCCCTTTGAGGATGAGTTTAAGCTGGCCAGTGAGGTGAAGGAAGGCCAGGAAACCATCTCTTTTACCAATGAGCATATCCGAGACCGGGTCAGAAAGGGAAAACACATACCGGAATGGGCCAGTTTCCCGGATGTGATCAACGAATTGCGCCGTTCTTATCCCTCCCCTGCCATCCAGGGATTTACCGTTTTTCTCACAGGGCTTTCCGGGGCCGGAAAATCCACCATTGCCAATGTGCTGTATTCAAAATTTATGGAAATCGGCACCCGGCCCGTAACCCTTTTGGACGGCGACATTGTCCGGCGCAATCTGTCTTCGGAGCTTAATTTTTCCAAGGAGCACCGTGATATCAATGTCCGGCGCATCGGATTTGTGGCTTCCGAGATCACCAAGAACAGAGGCATTGCCATCTGCGCCCCCATTGCCCCCTATGAGCGGACAAGGTCGAAAATCCGTACATCCATCGAGGCCCATGGCGGATTTTTTGAAATCCATGTGTCCACCCCCATCAGTGTGTGCGAAAAAAGGGACCGCAAAGGCATGTATGCCAAAGCCAAGGCAGGACTGCTCAAAGGCTTTACCGGGGTGGATGACCCATATGAGAACCCTTCAAGCCCGGAGCTGTCCATTGACACCTCAAACCTGACCCCGGATGAGGCGGTTCAGCAGATTTTATTGCTGATCAGTGAAAAGGGGTTTGTGTAACGGTTTTATTCCCCTGGTTGGCTATTCCCCTTGGTTGGCTATTATCCCTGACAAGTGATTTGCCAGCACCGGTGGATCTGTTTTTTCTTGGAAAGATAGTCTTCGGGAATCGTCTCCCGGGTGATCTCTTTCATATCAGCGGCGTCAAGCCTGTTTTCAGCCAGGGAGAAATTCTGGTGGTTGGTGGAAAAAAATACCGTGCTCCCCGGGCGCATGAGCTTGAACACCTGGTTAAGCAGAAAAGGATAGTCCTTGGCAATATCAAAGTGTCTGTTGGCCATGCGCGTGGTGGAATAGGAGGGTGGATCCACCACAGCCAGATCGTATCTGTGTTTAAGCCGAAGGGCCTTTTTCAGGAAATCAAAAGTATCCATCCGGACCTGGGAGTGGCAGGGTGCGGATAAGTTGTTTAAGGCCAGATTCTCTTTGACCCAGGCAATGGCGGTTTCGGACCGGTCCACGGACAGGGTGGAGGCTGCCCCGCCCTTTGCCGCATAACAGGTGAAGGCACCTGTGTAACAATACAGATTTAAAAAATCCTTGCCCCGGGCCATCTGTCTGACCATCATCCGGGTGTCCCTGTGGTCGGAAAATAGACCGGTGTCCACATAGTCGCTGGGGTTGACCAGGAATTGAAGATCCCGTTCCCACATGGGGATCTTTTTGTTCTTCGTATTAATCCTCTGGTACCGGGTCCCGTCCTTGATACCTGCCTTCCGGATTTTAAGATGCAGGTTTTCCTGCGGAACATCAAGGGCCTGGGCCACAGCCCTGCCCATCTGGGGCAGCCAGCCCGGCTCGGACTGTTTTCTGGCATATTCTGCCACCACAAGATGTCCGGCATACCAGTCCACCACAGCCCTGATTTCCGGGATATCCCAGTCATACAGCCGGAAAACATGCAGGTTCTGTTTTGTGAACTGCTTATGCAGGTGCTTGAATCTTTTTTTTACCCGGTTGGCCAGCATCTGGGCCTGTTCCCGGTATTTTTCACTGGTCTCCATGGCAAAATGTCATACACCATTCAAGTGTGAATGGCAAGAAAGGCAACGGTGTTCCAGCAATTCTAAATATGGTGAGATCTGCAACGCAGGTTAAAGTTCATTTCCCTTGATTTCAAGTGCCGGTAAAGTTAATCTTCAATAATTTTTGGTATCAGCTTTCTTTTGAAATTCATTCTTGTTCAATCATCGTTTAACCGGTATATTTTGAAGTAGGCTCATGTTGGGTTTCGGGGTCTTATGTTTGATATAAACGCTATCTATTTGAAATGATAAATAATATCCGTAGTTCTTTATATTGCAAGACCGAACCATTTGGTTTTACATTTCAGGTAGTTACGCTTAGCATCCCCTAAAAAGACCCTGAAACGTAACATGAGCCAATTAATTTTCTCAAATTTAAAATGAGCGAATGGGGAAATTTATGGGAAAAATATTTATAAAAGAATTGTCCATAGAGAATACACTTTCATTCGGCCCAGACGGCAACAACATTCCTCTGCAACCACTGAACGTGATAATCGGACCTAATGGTTCAGGTAAGTCTAACCTGATAGAAATTATCAGCCTGTTCCAAGCTATGCCAACAGATTTAAAGCAAGCCATTCGGAAGGGCGGAGGTGCCAAAGATTGGCTGTGGAAAGGAGAATTTGAGCCAATAGCAAAAATAGAGACAAACTTGGTATGTGATGATTATATCCGGGATGGAAAATTACTGCGTTACGCAATGCATTTTACTGCCGTTAATCAGAGATTTGAAGTTTTCGATGAGATCATAGAAAATTCAGAACCTAACTCAGGAGAGGAAATACCATATTTTTATTATAAATATGAAAATAATTACCCTGTGATAAACATTAAGCAGCAAAAACGAACGCTACAGCGTGTAACTATAGATCCAGAACAATCAATTCTTTCACAGAGAAAAGACCCTGATCAGTATCCTGAATTGACCTGGCTGGGAGAACAACTTAAAAAAATACGTATATACAGAGAATGGACTTTTGGGCGGCAGGCATTATTGAGTTTACCTCAGGATATAGATGCCCCCAATGACTATCTTGAACCGGACTGCCGTAATTTAGGTTTGGTTTTGAATAGTTTTAAAAAAAATCCCAAAGTAAAGCGCCAAATCATTAGTTTACTTGGTGACTTCTATGAAGGAATTGAAGATTTTGATGTGAGTATTGAAGGCGGGAGCGTTCAATTATTTCTAACAGAAGGAGATTTGTCAATTCCTGCCACGCGCCTTTCCGACGGGACATTGAGATTCCTATGCTTACTCGCCATCCTGTGCCACCCCACCCCGCCACCGTTGATATGCATTGAAGAGCCGGAAATAGGTATCCATACCGATATTATTCCGATTATTGCTAACCTTTTAAAGGAAGCGTCCAGCCGTACTCAGTTGATTGTGACTACACATTCTGAAGCCTTGGTAGATGAATTAACAGAAACCCCAGAAACAGTTCTCGTATGTGAAAAACAGGAAGGGCGGACTCGCTTGCAACGCTTGAAATCCGAGGATCTGAAAGCCTGGTTGAAAAAGTACTCTTTGGGAGAATTATGGAGAAAAGGGGAGATCGGCGGCAATCGCTGGTAGAGGCCATGGGACAAGTAAAAATATATGTAGAGGGCGGGGGAGATCAGAAAAAATTAAAAACTGCCTGTAGAAAAGCATTTTCAAAATTCTTTGAAAAAGCGGGATTCAAAGGACATATGCCCAAGTTCATTGCGTGTGGAAGTCGACAAAATGCATTCGATGATTTTCGGACTGCGGTTAATTCTTCCCCAAATGGTGATATTGCTTTTCTGTTGGTTGACGCAGAATCTTCAGTTAACATCCAATACAAAGACATACCATGGTCGCACTTAAAACAAAGGGACGATTGGGATAAGCCGGATAGAGCGTCAGACCATCAGGCCCACCTAATGGTCGAGGTCATGGAAGCATGGTTTATAGCTGACAAAGAAACTCTGATAGACTTTTTTGGACAAAATTTTAATAGGAATGCCCTGCCGAAACAATCCGATATTGAAGCGATCTCAAAAAACGATATATTCAATGGACTCAAATCTGCAACTAGTGCCACTCAGAAAGGAATATACAGTAAAGGTGCACATTCATTCACCATTCTTGAAAATATAGATCCTCAAAAAATATTTAAAGCATCTCCGTGGGCAGAGCGCCTCCGAAAAAAATTAGCAGAAGAACTCTTGCATTATTGAGCTTCCAACTCAATTCAGCAATTTGCCGACGGGCGTATAGACCAGCCCAAAGGTTTGGGCCACGGCCTTGTAGGTCACCTTGCCGTTGATGACGTTGGCGCCAAGTTTGATCTCCTCGTTGGCCTGCATAGCCCCTTTCCAGCCCTGGTTGGCGATTTGCAGCGCATACGGTAATGTGGCGTTGGTCAGCGCCAGCGTCGAGGTTTTGGCCACTGCCCCGGGCATGTTGGCCACGCAGTAGTGCACCACGCCGTCGATCACAAAGGTGGGATCTCCATGGGTGGTGGCCTTGGAGGTTTCGAAGCAGCCTCCCTGGTCAATGGCCACGTCCACCAGCACCGAGCCCTTCTTCATGGTCTTGAGCATGTCGCGGGTCACCAGCCTGGGCGCCTTGGCTCCGGGAATCAGCACCGCCCCGATCACCACATCAGCCTTTTTGACCAGCTCGCGAATTGTTGCCGGACTGGACATCAGGGTGAAGCAGTTGGCCGGCATCACATCGCTCAGGTAGCGCAACCGGTCCAGGTTCATATCCAAAAGGTAGACCTTGGCCCCCAGGCCGCAGGCCATCTTGGCCGCATTGAACCCCACCACGCCGCCGCCGATCACCACCACCGTGGCCGGCTCCAC
>NZ_JBFXHE010000337.1:0-4870 GCF_050177295.1 Desulfobacter sp. | reverse complement strand
TGAATCCTGCCAGACAATAACATTATAAAAACACTTTTTGCTGTTCTTGTCCCAGGCAACAATACTTTCCCCCTGGTGATCTATCCCCAGGGCAGAACCGGGACCGGTCTTGTCCAGTGCTTCGGCTATATTATTATAGATTTCGTCACCATCATGCTCAACCCAGCCCGGTTCCGGGGTGATTTGCCTGTGATTTTTCTGATACACAAGTTGGGCCCGGCCATCTTCGTATACGCACGAAACCTTTGTAGCTGTTGTTCCTTGATCAACACCGATAAACTGTTCCATTTGATATAACCTGAAGTAAGTTAAAGGAAAAATCCGGAAACGAACAGCATATTTGAAATAATAAATACCGAGATAGCACCTATTTTCCAGCGCTTATACTGTTTGTCCAATGCGTCTTGTTCCGTGGCCGACGGTTTGGCTGTCTGCATGGTAAGCAATTCAATATCAACAGATTCCTGGGGAATGGGTCTTTTTCGTACATACATAAAATAGTATAATACGCAAATTATATCAAAACCTATGTTAAACGGTATTGCATAGCGGTCAAGGGCAAGGATCATCAGTCCCAGGTAAACGACAATACTGACAATCGCACCTATTTTGCCGGCAGGGACTTTGTATGGGCGCTCCAGATCGGGTTCTTTTTTCTGCAGCATCAGATATGAAATATAGCCGATTATATAACAGGTCATCTGGCAAAATGCGCACATTGCCGCAATAACGGCGATGGACCCTGTTGCGATCAAGGCGATGGCAATCAGGCCGACAATAATAACAGAGACATACGGACTTTTATATTTAGGGTGCAGCTGGCCGAATATGCGGGGCATGGACCCGTCGTTGGCCATAACATACATGTAACGGGCAGGGCCGGTTACACAGGGGTTCATGGTGGAAAAGTCGCCCCCGAAAGTAATGCCCAGACAAAGGATGACAAGGGGAACCCCCACGATACCGGCCGCTTCCATGGCAACGGCAAAAGGCGCATCTGTGGTTGCCAACATTCCCAGGCTTGTCGCCGGAGTTAACCCGATAAGAAACCACTGGAACAGTGCGTTTACCCCGAATACAATAAAGGGAGAGATACACAGGGCCCGGGGAATGGTTATCTGGGGATATTTAACTTCCGCACCCATGCCCACAACCGTTTCAAATCCGGCAAAACACCACCATATCATCAAAATACTTTTTGCCAGTGCCGTAATATTTGCCGGGATCCCGGAGAGCAAGGGAGAAAAACTGGTAAAATCCATATTTCTGACCACCATGGCAAACCAGACAAGAGATGCTCCCCAGAAGAAAAACATAAACGCATTTTGCCACTTGCCGGCAATTTCAATGCCCCGGTAATTAATATAGACAAAAAAGGCCATGAGTATGGTCGCGATAATCCTGGGATCAATGGCGCAGTCGATGTGAAGCGCCTTGAGCAACCACATGAAATAATTGGCAAATGCCAGGGCCTCGGAGCCTCCGATACCAATCTGGGCAATGGTATAATTCCAGCTGCAGAATATGGCAGTAGGATAGTTTATGGCTCGTTTTGCATAGGCATAGGTTCCACCGGCAAGTGGCAATGCCGCTCCAAGCTCGCCATAAATGGCAGCAGGCCATAGCACAAGAAGAAAGGCAATAATGGTGGCAATGATCACCGAACTGCCCATGACACCAACCTGGGCGGAACCCACGGTGAATAAACCCACTCCGACCACCGCCCCGGTGGTAATTGTAATACATTCAGGTAACCCCAATGCCCGGGTAAGCACCTTTTCATTCCTTTTCGAATCAGCCATAGCCTCAACCTCCTGTGTTAAAAGACAATTTAATGACATCTGTATATTTTAAACAAATACGAATAATTAAATACTCGCAGGTTCACTTGTTTTTAATGCCTGTATTTAATTTAAGTGCCCTACATCATCCAATATAAAAAAGCAACATAAAACAAAAAAAACAACAATAAAACAAACTATATTTCTTTATTTCTTGCTTTATTACCAACAATGATACATATATATCCGATCAAGTAACAAAATATATGAGGTTTTTTATGACACCTTCAGGGCCCAAGAATATTTTTGACGTTATAATTATCGGCGGCGGGGTTGTCGGCTGCGGCATCATGCGCAAGCTTACGCTGCAAGGCTACAAGGCATTATTGCTGGAACGCGGGGGCGATATTTTATCCGGCGCAAGCAAGGCAAACAGCGCCATTCTTCATACCGGTTTTGATGCACCTGAAGCCAGTCTGGAACACGCTTGCATGCAGGACGGCTATAAGGAGTTCATATCCATCAGGGAAAAACTGGGTCTTCCTTTAATAAAAACCGCTGCCCATGTGGTGGCCTGGACCCGGGAGGAGCTGGACAAACTGCCCGGTATTGTGGCCAAAGCCCACAAGAATAAGGTATTGGATGTAAAGCAGATATCCCGGGAAGAACTGCTTTTGCATGAGCCCAATTTAAGTGATAAGGCACTGGGTGCCGTGCATGTACCTGGTGAATTTGTCATTGATCCATGGAGCAGCCCCCTGGCATACCTTAGCCAGGCGGTTGCCCATGGAGCGGAATACCGCTTTCACAGCCAGGTGACAGGCGGTTTCTTTTCCAACGGCCTGTGGACCCTGCAGACCCCATCGGGCATTTATAAAGCAAAACTGGTCATTAACAGTGCAGGGCTTTATGGCGACATTGTCGAACGTATTTGCGCCAAACCGCCGTTTACCATACACCCCCGCAAAGGACAATTTGTGGTGCTTGATAAAAAAGCCAATCAACTTGTAAATTCAATCATATTACCTGTTCCCAGCAGTATTACCAAAGGGGTGCTGGTGTGCAGGACCATCTTTGGAAACCTTATTGTCGGGCCTACGGCCGAGGAGCAAGACGACCGAGACAGGGCCATGGTGGACAATGAAGTGCTCAATGACCTGCTTGCAAAAGGCAAAAAACTGGTCCCTGCCCTGGACCGGTATGAAATAACAGCCACCTATGCAGGCCTGCGCACGGCAACGGAACACAAAGGCTACCAGATATTTCCAACCCCTGGGAAAAACTGGATCGGCGTAAACGGTATTCGGTCCACCGGGCTTACCTCTTCCCTGGGAATCGCCAATTACGTGCATACCCTCATTGAGGATCATTTTAAAACCAATCTGTTTGCACATGTTACTCCGGTGGCCAAAGAGGATATTATTTGGCCTGTCATGCCCAATTTATACGAGGATGCACCCCGGGATTACCAACAGCCGGGAAGCGGTGAAATATTTTGCCATTGTGAAATGGTTACCAAACGTGAAGTAGAAGCGGTTTTTTCGTCACTGGTTGTTCCCCAAGACATTGGCGGCATCCGCCGGAGAACACGTGCCATGATGGGGAGATGTAACGGTTTTAACTGCATGCAGCGCATGCAGCAAATTACCAAAGGCCGCATTGCAAACGGTTTTCATAACGACAAGGAAAAAGAATAACCATGAAACAATATGATGTCATCATCATCGGTTCCGGCCCTGCCGGGCTTGGTATTGCCCACTCCCTGGAAGCTGCAGGCGTGTCATACCGTATACTGGAACGTGAAAATTACTGGGGTGGTATTCCGCTCACCTGCGGCCATCGCAGCTTTGGAATCAATGTATATAAATACCCGATGACGGCAAAAGCCTTTATCAAAAAAATTTCAAAAAAGGTATCTGCCTCCAATATTCAGACCAATACCACCGCATTAAAGGTAACACCCAAAGGAGAGGTCAGCGTACGCACTCCGGAAGGCCTGTCCACCATGAATGCACGAAAAGTGGTGCTGGCCACAGGGTGCAGGGAGTCAACCCGCCATGGTCTGCTCACCTCAGGCCTTCGTCCGCTGGAAGTGATGACCACCGGTGCCCTGCAACGTATTTGCAACCAAAACAAAACCCTTCCTTTTGGCCGCACTATTATTGTGGGCACGGAAATAGTAAGCTTCTCCGCCCTTACCACCCTGCTGGGCAAGGGCGGCAAAGTGGTTGCCATGCTTGAACAAGAGCAGGATATCGCCACCTACCGTCCCCTTTCCCTGTATACCCTGGCACGCCGAATTCCAGTACACTGCAGCACCCGCATCACCGCCATTCAAGGGATAGATCATGTTGAAGGCATCACCGTCCGGCAAACCACACGACATGGCGAAGCAAAACGGTTTATCCCCTGTGACAGCGTGGTCTTCTCCGGCAGGTTCACAGCAGAAAACACCCTTGCCTATGCCAGCAATTTAGAATCCTTCATGCAAAACAACAGGCTTGTTGTGGACCAGTACGGACAATCTGATTTGCCTGTTATCATGGCCTGCGGCAATGTCCTGCACCCGGGGGACCCGGGTGACTACTCTTTTGTGGAGGGGTGCAGGCTTGGCAAAAAGCTTGCCGTGGAACTGCGCACACCGGTTGCGGCTTCACAGTTGATACCTGTAATCTGCCCCAAAGAATTTACCAGTGATATTCAGTGCGTAAGAATACCTGCCAATGCCGGTTCAATAAAGGCAGATATTAACCTGCATGCACAAAAACGCTTGTGCGGAACCATTTCATTGGCAGTCAACAACAAGATCATACAGGAGAAGAAAGGCTCTTTTCTGCCCCGGTACAGAATTGCATTTAAAGGGGTAAACCTGGCACCGGGCAGAACAGACACCTGTATGGAAATATTTTACGCACCAAGGCACGTCACCACGCCATAATCCCGGATACCTTTCCCCTGATCCACCGTCAAAAAAAATAAAAAACCCCGTTGAACTTGATGAATCAAGCAGATAGAGTGTTTGTGCAACCAAAAACCTATCACCAACGGGGTGAAACAAACTATGACACAAGGCGTGTTACCATTCAAGT
>NZ_JBFXHE010000336.1:0-4874 GCF_050177295.1 Desulfobacter sp. | reverse complement strand
GTCAGATATATTATCGTAATCCTTGAGCTTATAACTTGCAGTTTCAAGACAACTATCTATATAACTTAAATGATCCGGAAACAGAGAAAAATATACGTTGGATCTATCTAACACCAATTGATTCATTATTACTCCTTCTGTTTTTTTTTATGAAAAAGTCCGGGTAAGTTATTCAGGTCTTTCAAGCTTTGTTGTGGGCTATGGCTGGCAGTTGATATGTCAGGCATAGCCCATGGCTGTTTAAAAGATTATGAGATATTGAGTCTTCAAAAATCATTCAAAATGTGGCGTTTCGTATGTAACAGGGTTTCAGGGTCTACAAGAAAAAGGTTCGTCTGCAAACTTTTTAATAAAAAAAATAGGGGAATTTTAATTACAAGTCAACACAATGGAAAACCATAAAAAAACACATAAATAGACTATTAAAAATAGGTGATTCTTCGAAAGCAACAGGAAGGTACCACCAACATTCGTGCAACCAAGGGTCTTTTCATGTAGTCATGTCGTACGAATAAGCTGCCTGCGATATCTCCTTTTAAATTAGGGCAACTGTATAATATCTTTTGCTGTCCTCATAAGTTTGGTATAGTGAAGCACTAAAACAGGTCACAGTGCCCAAAAAGACAAATTGATCTTACGTGTTCAAGACTTTAACAATAGGTGTTTTAATGGAAAATAGAAATAATATTGAAAAAATAGTATCTTCTTATTATTCAACAGAGATAACAGGGCAAGTATCTTTCGGGACTTCGGGACATCGAGGCTCATCATTAAACGGTACGTTTAATGAGAAACATATACTATCTATTTCTCAGGCGCTTTGTGATTATCGTAAAAAAAATAAAATCACAGGCCCCCTGTTTTTAGGTTATGATACTCACGCGCTTTCCTTACCGGCTTTTAAAACCGCACTGGAAGTTTTTGCTGCAAACGATGTGGATGTTTTCATTCACGCAAATTCTGAATATACGCCAACCCCGGTCATTTCGTTTATGATTCTGGAGTACAACCGGACCAATAAAAAGGCGCTTGCAGATGGTGTTATTATTACGCCATCTCATAATCCACCGGAAGACGGAGGATTTAAATATAATCCACCTCATGGGGGGCCTGCCGATATTGAAATAACAGATTTCATTGAAAAAAGAGCAAACCAGCTGATAAATTCCAAGAATTCCGGGATTAAAAGGATTGCTTACGAAAAAGCGTATTCAGCTTCGTCTACGCATGAAAGGGATTTTATCGCCCCTTATGTAGATGCTTTATCGAATGTGATAGACACGGAAACGATTCATCAATCAAAAATCAAAATCGGCATAGATCCGATGGGGGGGGCAGGTGTAAATTTTTGGAATCCTATTGCTGATAAATATGGATTTGATATTAATGTTGTTAATTCAAAAATTGATAAAACTTTCAGCTTCATGCCCCCGGACCATGATGGAAAAATAAGAATGGATTGCTCCTCACCTCATGCCATGGCAAACCTAATCAAGCTTGCAGAAAAATACGATATTGCATGGGGAAATGATCCGGATTTTGACAGACATGGCATTGTGTGTCCGGATGGTTTAATGAATCCTAACCATTATTTATCTGTGGCCATTTGGTACCTGCTTCAAAACAGGCCTTTATGGGGAAATAACCTTAGCATCGGAAAAACCTTAGTCAGCAGCAGCATGATTGATAAAGTGGTTATGGGATTCAATAAGACGATCTTTGAAACGCCTGTTGGATTCAAATGGTTTGTGAGCGGTTTGATGGAAGGAAAAATCGCCTTTTGTGGTGAAGAGAGTGCCGGCGCAACTTTTTTAAGAAAAAATGGCGCTGTTTGGACGACAGATAAAGATGGGTTTGTTTTGGCATTGCTTGCTGCTGAGATTCTGGCGAAAACCGGGCAAACGCCATCCGAAATTTATAGAGAGACATTGGTATCTGAATTTGGAAATCCTTATTATAGAAGGGTTGACGGACCTATCACAAATGAGCAAAAAACAATACTGTCACAAACATCACCGGATTCAATAAAGGCGACATCGTTGGCAGGGTTATCAATCGTTAACATTCAGACAAAAGCCACGGGAAATAATAGCCCCATAGGCGGTGTAAAAGTCAATCTGTCGGATGGGTCATGGTTTGCTATCAGACCCTCGGGAACTGAACCGAAAATGAAACTCTATATAGAAAGCTTTGGTGGCGAGGATCTATGGAAAAAAATTCATGATGAAGCCCTTCATCTAATATTCCGCATTTAAAATGTGCCTATGATGAAATCCTTATTATGTTGCATATTTTTTTGCTTGGTTGCCGTGACCGGCTCTGCCCAGGAACGTTTCAGTAAATGCACGTCAGAGCTTTCCTTATCTGAGAAGAATACAAAAAGCCTTTCTGTGTCCCTGGCAGGAATCGGAGTGATTACGATTTGGGGCGCTTTAAAATGGGATTATTTTTCTCAATCACCTCACGCAGGTTCCGAAGGATGGTTTGCAAATACAACCAAAGAGGGAGGGGCGGATAAACTGGGACATCTTTATTCAAGTTATGTGATCTCTCACGCGCTGTCATCTTTATATGAAAACTGGTGTTTTGAAAAAGAGACTGCCGCATTATACGGCTCGCTTTCATCATTTGCCATCATGGGGTATATGGAGGTTGGGGACTCTTTCAGCGAATATGGATTTTCCTATGAAGATATGATTGCAAATTTTCTGGGATGCGCTGCCGGATATTTATTGTATAAATATCCTGATCTTGCCGGCAAATTCAGTTTAAGATGGGAATATGGATTTAAGCCTAACGGCACAGATTTTTTAACAGATTATGACAATTCAAAATATCTGCTTGCAGTAAAACTTAACGGATTTGAGTCGGTAAATAAAACGTTTTTAAAACATTTTGAATTGCATATGGGGTATTATGCCCGCGGTTTTTCAGATGATAAAGACAAAAAAGAACGAAATTTTTATCTTGGTATCGGCCTGAATTTGACGGATTTATTTCACCGATATTCCTGGAAAAAAACAGCAGTTGTTCTGGATTATATTCAGATACCGGGGACTTATCTTCAATATAAACATGATTTCAATGAAAATTAGTCAGGTTTGAACGGGAGGTTAACCGCAGTCCTCCCGGTTGACGGTACAGGTATTGAGGACCTGGTCGCCATGGGAGGTGTCGCGGTATATGGTGATCCCTTTGAGCCCCATGGCGTGGGCGTTGAGGAAGACATCCCGGACATCTTCCCGGGTCGCGGACCCCGGCAGATTGACGGTTTTGGAAACCGCGTTGTCCGTGTGGCGCTGAAATGCCGCCTGGATCTTTAGGTGCCACTCGGGGGCCACATCCCAGGCGCTCTGGAACACCTCTTTGGGGATCGGTTTTTGATCCTTTTGATAGCGGGCATAAATGGGATGGATGTCATCGTAAAGAATCCCGTTGATACGCCGCCGACCCCTGAAGGCAAAGACGGGTTCAATGCCGCTGCTGACACCGGCAATCAGGCTGATGCTCCCTGTCGGGGCCACGGTGGTCAGCGTGGCGTTGCGCCGCAGGCGGAGGCCCCGTTTGGGAAAGATGCTGTGGTCAAAACAGGGGAAATTGCCGCGCACCAGTGCCAGTGACGCAGATTCCGCCTCAGCACTGCGTTGAATCCGGGACATGATCCGGCCGGCCACGGCAACAGCCCTGTCACTCTGGTACGGGATATTGAGCAGGATCAGCATGTCGGCAAAGCCCATGACCCCCAGTCCGATCTTACGGGTGCTGCGGCTCGCCTCTTCGATCTGCCCCAGCGGATAGTGGTTGATTTCGATGACGTTGTCCAGGAAATGGACGGCCGTCCGGGCCAGTCTGTCAAGTTCGTCAAAGTTGATTTCTTTGTTTTCAACCACCTTGGTCAGGTTGATGGAGCCCAGGGTGCAGGATTCATAGGGCAGCAGGGGTTGTTCACCGCAGGGGTTGGTGGCGCAAATCCGCCCCATCCCGGGGAGGGGATTGTCCCGGTTGATACGGTCGATGAAAAGGAGACCCGGATCACCGGTCTGCCAGGCTGAAGAGGCCATGCGCTCGAATATCTCTTCTGCGTTTCTACGCCCCACCGCCTTGCCGGTTCCGGGGTGAACCAGCGGGTAGTCCCGGCCGCTGTTAAGGCACTCCATAAACTGGTCATCCACGGCAACGGAGAGATTGAAATGGCGTAACTCTCCCCTTGTCTGCTTTGCGTTGATAAAGGCTTCAATATCCGGATGGCTGATCTCCAGGACCGCCATATTTGCAGCCGGCCGACGACGGTTCTGATTCGTCCGACCGGCTGCCGTATCCAACTGCCGGATAAAGGCGACCGGCCCTTCAGCTTCCCCGCAAGCCTGGAGAATGGTATCCCCCCGGGGCCGCAGCCGGCTGAACGAAAAGCCGATACCCCCGCAGGCTTCGTGGATGATGCTCGCCTCTTTCATGGTTTGACACATGGCTTCGGGCCGGTCTTCCACCGGGAGTACAAAACAGGCGGCCAGCTGGCCCAGGGCAGTGCCCGCGTTCATCAGGCAGGGGGAGTTGGGCAGGAAGGCAAGGGATGCCAGAACCGCTTCAAAGCGCTCTGTGGTTTTGGACAGATCCGCACCGGTGTCGAACAACCGGTCTGCCCGGGCCACCGATGCGGCGACCCTGTGAAACATATCTGCGGGTCTCTCGATGAGATCCCCCCGACAATTACGGGCCAGGTAGCGGTTTTTGATGACAGTCCAGGCCAGGGCTGACAAAGTGGGACATTCCTTTTCCATATGGGTGTTTTCCATATCCGGATCTCCATGAGCTGTCTTAGCGCTTGTTTGGTAATTGATAAATCGGCTCTATCTTTTCGTCAAGGCCGTGGTTGA
>NZ_JBFXHE010000335.1:0-4901 GCF_050177295.1 Desulfobacter sp. | reverse complement strand
TTTTTTAGTTGACTTTTCAAGAGTACTATTTGCCAAGGCTTTTCATGGTTTTTTAACTTTAAATTGATTCTGAAAGACTTCTCAAAAAAAGCTTGAAATGCCCGTCATTTGGTAATTTTCAAAAGTCGAGAATTAAAAACTTGAACATCGAGTGTCATAAAGTTAACGGCAAGGCTTATTATTCATGTAATGCTCTCGCTTGTTGATCTTATGTTTTTTTTTGAATTTACGCCCGGGCCTAATGGGTTCTGTTGCCGCGATGAAAAGAGCATGAAGGTCCTTAATCAACTGCACGACTATTTCACGTGGTCTTTCAAAAAGCAAAAAGAGTGTGTCTGATCAGCGTCAATTATAATTCTCCAATTGGGAACATTTTTTTTTATCTTCGCTCATCAAAATCATAACTTATTGAAGTTACTATATAAATTTTTTTAAAATATAGAAAATTCTCACGGTTTAGGGCTGAATTAGAGAAATTTAGATGGCGTTACATTATTTTGATAATTAGTCATCATGGCTAAATTTCTATAATTTATTGAAATCAAATAGAAAATCACCCGGGTGTTTCAATCAACACTCAGTGAAAAGCGTTACACTATTTGAATCTCAGCAATCTACCTTTATTATACATGAGGAACTGCTTCGTTCATATCACGGTTTATTGGGTTGCGGGTTTCCTGCCTTAGGTATCAGATCATTGTGGAGGCTTCAATGATGGCCTTATCCAGGCGTTTGGCTGAAATTTTGAACCGGGTTTTCAGCTCCTGGGCATATACAGAGATTTTATACTCCTCCAGCATCCAGAAAAACGCTTCCACTGCACAGGATTTTTCCTTTGAAGAGCCAGGGTCAAGGCTTGAAATCAGGTGGGCAAGCTTTCGTTCATAGGGTGCGATAATCTGTTTTCTCTGGGCCTCTTTGGCCGGGTTGTCCACCCATCGCCTGGCCCGGATGGACAGGCATGCCAGGTTTTTGGGCAGCAGCGCAATCCGGTGTAGATCGTAAATCTCCAGGAAATTGGCCGGGCACAGGTTTTTCAGCTCATTGAATACGGCTGTCAATGCCTCGAAAATGACGGGTCGGTCTTTGGATGCAAGACTTAAGCGTTGCAGCAGGTCAAAGCAGGCAGCGTATTCCCGGGCCACGGTCAGAATGTCTTCCATGGCCTGCCGGCCAAGGGTGTACAGCTTGGGACGAAGGGCCTGCACATGGGTATTAAACGCGTTTTGTGTAAAGATCTCTTTTTGAAAAAAGGCCTTTGCCATGGCATTGTAGGCCATCCGGGCAAAGGTGGGCCGGTCATTGAAGTAGGGTGCGACCCGGCTTAGGCCTTCGCTCCTGTTTATATCTTTTTTCAATGCCTTGATATCATCGGGGAACATGATTTCAAACAGGCGGCACACGCCTTGGGCGTGGCTTTCCAGGGCCTCTTGCCTTGTTTTGAACAAGGTTAAGGTAACCCCATTGCTGTCTTGCCCGCAGCAAAGACCGGGAAAGGCTTTGCGCTGGGTTCCATTGCCTTGGTCCAACTGGATTTCCGGTTCAAGATCGGAAAAATTCCATTCCCGGATACCTGTTTTTTCAAAGGCCTTTTTTGCCTGTTCAAAGGCATTGGGTTGCAGGGCAGGGCCCTGGGTGGCAAAGGCCCCCAGTTTTGATAAATCCCTCAAGGATTTGATCTCCCTGTCTTTGTGGTCCCGGATGGATATCCGCATTTTCAGGTGATCAGCAAGATCCGCATCTGACCAGGCTGAGGCCGGAATCACAAGGTTGAAATGCTTTTGGATAACATGGGACAGCTTTGCATATAAAGGCGTACCCGAGTCGGGCAGGTGGTCTGCAATAAAATCAGCCCGCTGCTGGATGGGCATCAGCTTTACCCGGTGGGTTTTGGGCAGTGCCTTGATCAACGCGGCGATCTTTTCCCTGAGCAGCCCCGGTACCAGGGTCTCCACCTGGTGGGGGGAGATCAGGGCCGCATCCTGGCTTGACACTTTCAGGGTCACCCCGTCTGTCTTTGCCCCGGGGTTGAATTCGTAATCCAGGACAAACTCTCCCTGATCCGTGGCAAGGGTGTCGGGAAACCGGGCCAAAACGGTCTGGTCCACGTCGGTTTTCTGCAGATCCTCGCGGGTCATGCGCAGAAAAGTATCACTTTTAAGGGTTTTTATGAATTTGGCAAAGGTGCGGATGTTGTAAAAGGGTTTGGGCAGCCGGGACTGGTAGAACATATAAATCTCATCCTCCGAAGCCAGGATATCCCGCTGCCGGGTTTTATCTTCCAGGGTTGCGATCTCTTCAATGAGATTTTTGTTGTGGGCCATGAACCCGAATTCCTGGAAGATCTCCCCCTGGACCAGGGCATGGCGGATGAACAGCTCACCGGACTCTTCGGGATTGATCTTTCCATAGGCCACGGATCTGCCGCTGGCAAGGATCAGGCCGAACAAAGATACCTGTTCGGATGCCACCACCTCCCCGCGTTTCTTTTCCCAGTGGGGATCGCTGTAAGTGCGTGTGCAAAGATTCTGGCAGATCTCTTCAATCCAGGCCGGATCAATATTGCCCACACACCGGGCAAAAAGCTGGCTGGTCTTGACGTATTCGGCCGCCACAATCCAGTTTCCGGCCTTGTTGAACAGAGCGGAACCGGGAAAAATGACGGCCTGTCTCCCCTTGGCTGCCGTGAAAAGATTTTTTTCCTTTTTCTGGGCAATACCGGCCAGATACCCGTGGAGAAGGGCCTTGTGGATGGCGGCATACAAGGGACCGCCCGGCTCAAACTGACCGGCCTTGGAATCAATTGTGTTTTGGACCGCTGCTGACGGAGCAGTCTGTTCAATGCCGTGTTCTTTGATCATCCGGATGATCTGGTCATGGATATCCTGCCACTCCCGCAGCCGTTTGAAGGACAGAAAATTTTCAATGCACCATTTGCGAAGGGCTGAACGTGATTTCAGCCGGTTCCGGGCGTCTTTACAGGCATTCCAGATGTTGAGCAGGGTGATAAAGTCTGATGCCGGGTCCTTGAACTGGGCATGTTTCTGGTCTGCGGCCTGGATTTTGTCTGCTGGTCGCTGCCGGATGTCGGACACGGTCAGGGCCGTGGTGATGACGGCTGCTTCTTTAAGTATCCCTGTATCTCCTGCGTTGAGCAGGATCCGGGACAGTTTCGGGTCCATGGGCAGCCTGGCCATTAAGCGTCCTGACGGGGTGAGCCGGTATTTTTTGCCTGCCCTGTTTTCATTGGCACCTGTTTTTCCCCCGGGCCTGTCAGCTTCAATGGCGTTAAGTTCCAAAAGGGTGTCAAACCCGTCCTTGATGCTTTTTGCGGCCGGCGGATCAATAAAGGGAAAGACGGATACATCTCCAAGCCCCAGGGCAATCATGCGTAAAATAACTTCAGCCAGATTGGCGCGCAAAATTTCAGGCGTTGTAAAAAAAGGGCGGCCATTGAAATCATTTTCATCATATAGCCGGATGCATACACCGTTTTCCACACGGCCGCAGCGGCCCATGCGCTGGTTGGCGCTGGACTGGGAAACGGGGCTGACCGGCAAAGCCGTGGTCCGGGTTCTTGGCGAATAGGAGGGGATACGGGCAAGGCCTGTGTCCACCACATACTTGATACCCGGAATGGTTAAAGATGTTTCCGCCACATTGGTGGAGACCACCACTTTTCTGCCGGGTCCGGGAAGAAAAACCTTTGATTGCTCTCCGGCTGACAGCCGTGCAAATAACGGCAGGATGGTGACCCCGACCAGGTTTTTCCCTTTAAGTATTTCCATGGTCTCCCCGATATCCTGTTCTGTGGGCATGAATATCAGGATATCGCCGGTGCGGGTGCGCATTAACAGATCAGCAGTCTGTCTGGCGGCTGCCTCCACATAACCCTGGTCATCCGGGAAGCCTGCGCCATCACCATTGTTATTGTCATCTTCAATGGGTGCATAAATCAGTTCCACCGGGTACATCCGGCCTGAGACCTCAATAATCGGTGCATTGTCAAAGGCTTTGGAAAATTTTTCGGTGTCAATGGTGGCACTGGTGATGATTAGTTTGAGATCACGACGCTTTTTGACAAGGCCGCGCAGGATGCCTAAAACAAAATCAATATTGAGGCTGCGCTCATGGGCCTCATCCACAATCAGGGTGTCATACTGGTTTAAAAAGCGGTCCTGCTGGGTTTCGGCCAGCAGAATGCCGTCGGTCATCAGTTTTATATAGGCATTGTCAGGTGTGTGGTCATCAAACCGGATTTTATATCCCACGGACTTCCCCAAAGATTCGTTAAGCTCAAAGGCAATGCGTTTGGCCACGGTCATGGCGGCAATACGCCGGGGCTGGGTGCAGCCGATCATGCCAAAAATCCCCCGACCCGCTTCCAGGCAGAACTTAGGAATCTGGGTGGTTTTACCGGATCCGGTTTCACCTGAAATGATCACCACAGAATGATCCTGTATGGCCTTAATGATCTTCTCTTTTCCGGCATTGATGGGCAAATCCGGGTCAAAGCGGATGTTTCGGGGCAGGTTGTCCATACGCTGCTGCCCGATATCTGCCGAGGCCCGCGCTTTTGCCAGAAGATCCTTTAAAAAATTTTTGCCTGGCCCCTGACCGGGTTTCCGGCTGCTGCGCAAGGCGCGCAGCAAAAAATACCGGTCCCGGCACATGGCCTTGGGGATAAGTGCGTTAATTTGATCTGAAATCGACATAGTGTAGCGGCGCGTTATAAATTTTGACAAAAACAGGTTATATAGTTTTCCAGATAAAAAATTTGCTAACATAAGTCCTTGAAAAATCAGGCAGCTTTTAATTCTTCACAATGCCCAAAAAGTCCAAGAATCTCCTTTTGTCGATGAGCAAAATGTGAAAGAGCCTCTTCGACTTTTTGCTTGAGA
>NZ_JBFXHE010000334.1:0-4942 GCF_050177295.1 Desulfobacter sp. | reverse complement strand
GGGATTTCATCCACGTCACCGACCTTGCCAAAGGACATATCTGCTGTCTTCCCAGACTCATGGAAACGCCGGGTGTGGGTATTTACAATCTTGGCACCGGCCGGGGGTATTCCGTGATTGAGATGATCAAAGGGTTTGAAACGGCCTGCGGACAAAACATCCCGTACCAAATAGCCCCCCGCAGGCCGGGCGACATTCCCGCATGCTGGGCCGACCCGTCTAAAGCCGAGCGCGAACTTGGCTGGAAAGCCCTCCTGGACATTGAGGATATGTGCAAAGATGCATGGCACTGGCAACAGAAAAACCCCAAAGGATATGACTCATAAGGAGAATAGCTATGGCGTCATTTATGTCGGAATTTGAAAGGATAATCAAAACAGGGCAGATAAATTCAGATACCCTGTCACAGATTTTAAGCCTTGATGAAGACCAGCAGCAGGCCATGATTGAACGGCTTGCCCCGGCCCCGGACAATGTTGCTTATGATATTTTATTCTTTCTTATGAACACCATGGAGCCCACGCACCCTCTTCGCCCACGTCTGTATCAACTCACCATGGACAGGGCACATATTAATTTTAAATTTTCCATGATCCTGATCAACCACACCAATCCGGATCATCCCGGCCCCATAACCCATTTAATCAAACATATTTTGAGCAAAGAGACAGACAAGGCACTGCTCAAGGACATTTTCCGGGCCGCCGGCAGACTTGGCATGGAATTTCTCGTTGATGACCTGGCGGAATTTGTTTTCTATGATGATTCTGAACTGCGCAGGGAAGCGATTACGGCCATGGAACGTATCGGCACGGACAAAGCCTTGCATCGACTGGAAAAAATTGCACAAACCGATAAATGCGATTCGGACATCCTGGATGCCCTTACTTTTTTAAAGGGTAAACAAAAAACGCCTCCTGTGTCCCAGCCCCGGGAAAAGGCAAAGAAAAAATCGAATCCGGCACTAAAGTAAAAGACTTGATAACACCGGCACAAAATGCACAAAATGATTGTTAATTTATTTTTTTATTGATACAGAATTTATACTTGTTATTTATTGGGCAATTCATCGGTCTATGGAGTATACTCGCACAAGGATCCGCTATTCGAACAGATTTACTACATGCCGCTTCCACGGGCAGGTGTACGATTGTTGAAGCCTCCGGACGTGATCTGGGCATCCCTTGCGCAGATCTTGGAAATGGAGTTTTCCAAGCGCAGTGGGATCAAGCTGATCCTCGACAAGTATCTCCACAGCTACATCGCCTATGCACGGTAAATTCCAAAGACATCCGCTGTTATACCGACCGTTTACGAACCCAGGCCGGACGGATTTCGGACCCGATGCTTGTCCAGGCAATAACCCCGTAAGGACCGCAGATAAAATGTTGAAGAAACACGGGCAGCAGAATCAGGTCTTCAACTAGTTGGATACCGCCAATTACTAAATGGAGGAACGGATGGAAATCAGATTTGTATACATGACAGCCGGAAATATGGACGAAGCGTCGCGAATAGCAAAAGCATTGGTCCAACAACGGTTGGCCGCCTGTGTAAACATCATTGACGGTATGCGTTCGGTTTATGAATGGAAAGGGGCCCTTCAGGAAGAGCGCGAGGTGGTGATGATTGCAAAAACCCGTGCGGATTGTTTGCCTGACCTGGTGGAGGCGGTGAAGGGCATGCATAGCTATGATTGTCCCTGTATCGTTGGATTGGATGTACTTGACGGCAATAACGCATTTCTGGACTGGATCAGGGCACAAGTGGGCCCTGCGTCGGTAGCGGATAACGAATGGCATGCAAAACAAGATTGATACTTACAAAACACTACAATATCCCGGCCTCTTCCTCATCCTTGAGCCACGCCTCCAGGTATTCATGAATAAAGGCGGTTTTTGCGTTCCCCCGGGGCGGCAGCCATACATAGCCCATACAATCCAGCTGCCTTTCCAGCAGACTGAAAAAAGCCTGTTCAATACCTGATTGATCCTCGGCAAGGCCCAGCCTCAAACACTCATCCACCACAGCCCGGGTAAGCTGGCCTTCGGGCAGGAACCCGTCGCATATCATGGCATTCCAGGGTTCCGGAAAATGGACAATCTTCCAGGCACAAATATCATCAGGACGCAGGATGTTTTTATTGTCCGGGTTGAACGGGGCCGGTGCAAAGAACATCTTCATACGGGAGAACTGCATCAGCTCTTTAAGAATCGCCTGTTTATCCTGGCCAAATATCCACTCTTCGGGCTCCAGCAGCACAGGTGGATACTCCTTGCTTGTCAGTGCGTACCGAAAAGGACCTTGTTTTTTCCAGAACGTTTTAAAATCCTTAACATTGGGCAATACTTTTCTTACACATGCCGTCGTCATTTCTGATTATCCTTTTTATATAACCCCACATGGGCCGCAAGCCCACAACAAACAATGAAACTAAAGACTCCAACAATTCAGGGCTAAAATGGGCGCCGCAGGCGCTTCGCCCTCTTGTTTCTTGTATCTTGTCTCTAGTTTCATATAAAAAAGTTCCAATAATTTTCGTTCAGACACTATTTTGAGTACCCTTGACCCAGCAGCTGAACCGGCCGGGCCTTCATGACCTGCCATGCCGCCCCAAGGCCGGTAGCCATGCAGGTCAAAGAAAAAATAAACTCTAGCCGCCGGCCCCGGGCCCTTTTATCGGATCTATCATTCGGCCCGTAAAAGGGCTGGTGGTTCACGGTCTTGATTCGTCCCCGCACCATGGGGGAAATCCGGGTCAGCTCTCCTTCCTGCGTTTCCATGAACTGAATCAGGGGCGCTTTTTGCTCTTCCTGGATATCTGCCAGAAACAATACCGGGATTTTCAACTTTTCCGCCAAGGAGTCCCCTTCCGAATCTATGATTCGGTGAGGGAGGAATTGGCGTAGTAGCGAACTGTTGATCTGTTTCCATGTATTTTTCTTACTTCCCGCAAGTTGACCTGCGTATATTTTTTTTCCGGATTTTTGATATATTCCCCATGAATATTGATGATTCGGCAGGATGAACTGCCGGTAAAACCGGAGATAAAACCGACACGTCCCTTGTACTGTACCGTATCCCAACGGGTGAATCCTTTTAGTGTAAAGACATTCTTGTTATTGCGTTTTTGTGTCCGATTAGGGCTTTTTCTTCCCTTTCTTGCGGTGGATTCATGCAAACTGCGTTTTCGAGACTGCACATGGTTGGTTTTGATATACCCGTCGAACGGAATGGCATTTTTGTCTGCGATGACAACCGCATCGTTTACATGCGATTTTTCGATTCCCGCTCTATTCCGATGATAACCGGTGATATAGCCAAATGTCGTAGAGAGTGGTGCTGTCTTTGATAACTCTCTTTGCAGATAGTGTTTCCCCTGCTGGACATACGCTGCTGACATATAAAAGGAACTTTTTTGTTTCGGAAGTTGCAGTCTCTCTTTATGATGTCGATCATGGCAAACGTCACAAAGCGTCATCAAATTTGAGAGCTTGTCTGTCCCGCCCTTTGCTCGTGGCCGAATGTGATGGCATTGCAGTTCTGTTTCCGTACCGCAAACACGGCATCTGAACTTGTCACGCACCAGACACGCCTGCTTGAAATTCTTGTGATAGAGCAAATCTCCATGCTGATATTGCTCACCGGAAATGTCCGGGTTCTCCATAGCCTGAAAGTCGAAATAGAGATCCTCCAGAACAATCCGGGAAATCGGCAAGGGCATCTGTTTCACCACGCGAATAATCGCATCTTTCTTTGCCCTGATTGACGGGGGGATTCGGAACATGCTTTTTTTGATTCCGGCATATTTTTGATGAACCCCATCCGCTCTGTTCAGGCAGGATCGACAGATCACCTGAGATGCCGGGGCATTCCCGCCACACACTTTACACGTCGGAAGAGACTGTTTTTTATTCAGAAATCTTGCCTTTCGATATCTTGTTTTTCTGTAACGCCTTGATCTTCGATACTGCCTTCGGGTGTCCAGCTTCGATTTGATGTCCGACCGCAGGGTAAGTTCTTCCTGAAACAGCACTTTTCCACGGGAGACCGCAGCAATACCGACCTGAATGCCGCCATCATCGATACCCACCGTCACCGTCTGGACATGCTCCGTGGTCTCATAAAGCAGTTGGATGACAAACGGCGTCCGTTGGATCATCCTGGCCTTACCTTTCTTGAGCAGAATTCTGGCATTTGCCGGATTTGTCGGCATCAGCCATTTTCCTGATTGTGATTTGACATACACGTTCATAAAATAAACCTTTCGATTATTATCACCCTCCAAAGAGGGGTAGGATTCGCCTCGCCAATGTTCAGCAGGCTTCACAACGTGGTTGACCGCCCCTACCTCACAGGGCTTTTACAGAGCCACGACAGGGCTTTGGACTGGCGAATAGATCCAAAGGTGTCTACATCCTGCCGAACGTAGTCAGTTAAGACTTAGGCTAGTCAACTTGGGCTTTTACAAGCCTCTTCTGAATCTGTGATTCAGGAGGGGTAGTTGACGTTTCTGCCCCAACAAGGCCGGATAGGACTCCTCCTGGGCAACCCCGTATCCGGCGGTAATGGAATCCCCCAGGAACAGGATTTTTATTTTTGGACTTCCCCATGCTGACGGAAAAATACCCGGCATAAAACCACCCCAGACCATTAAAACCAGCAGGACTGTTACATATCGTTTTTTCATACTTACCTTCTCCAGACAAAACCAGGGATCCTCAATTCAGCAATGATGCCATATCCAAAGTCATCAGTCCAGCTGATGCTATTTCTTAATCATTGAAATTTTTCCCGCATCGGTGTAGAAAACAAGTCAATTAAAATTTTAAAAATAAACGAGGAGTCAAATGCCGGAAACCAATGAATTTCTTGAGGATGTTCAAAAGGATTTAAAAGAGATCCTCCAGCCCTTTCAGCGGGACCTGAACCAAAAAGAGAA
>NZ_JBFXHE010000333.1:0-4948 GCF_050177295.1 Desulfobacter sp. | reverse complement strand
ACCGGCAAAGCATTCCTGTTCTTGACGGACAGCAACAAGACCAGCGATTTCCTGATGGACGGCATGGATCTTTGGTGGAATAGCCGCAGGGAAAGCCTTGGAGATGTCAACCGTCTCGTCATCAACATGGACAATGAGCCGGAATGTAGCGGCCGCAGAACCCGTTTTCTCCAACGGATGGTCGAGTTTGCCGACACGACCGGTCTTGAGATTCGCCTTGCGTACTACCCACCCTACCACAGCAAATACAACTACATTGAGCACTACTGGGGTGGATTGGAACAATCATGGAACGGCTATCTCCTTGATAGCGGCCCATTCAGCCGGGACTAAACTCAATCTTACAAGCAACTAAAATTACAATAGAAAATTTTGAGTTACTTAGAAGTATGGAAACCGTGCTCAAAAGAGCAGGAAACTTTGTATGGAGAGGCGTAAAGACAACTGTCAGCCTCCTTGCATCAGTATACCAGAAAGGAATTACCCTATGCACAAAGGAGAAAGCAGAACTTGAAAAGCGCCTTGATCGTTCTGCCCAGCTTCCTCAGTGGAATATTACTATTCGGCCATTAACGGTAAATTGAGGTCGGCTAAAACCCTTATGATGCTCTGATTAGTGAGCGATGCTATAAACCGGCCTTCTCCCATGACAAAGCCATGAACATCATCCTTGAGGGCAGAGAAACCATGTTTGATCCCAAATTTGTAGATGGATTTTTTGCTATAGAACATACGATCAAATCCATCGCAGCTAGGTATAAATATTCAATGCCGGTGAATACAAAATCTTCCTCATAAAAAGGTGTTAAGCTGCCGGAACAATGTTCAGATTCAGTTTTATTGTTTGTCCTTTGGGTTGCGCAATGCTATGAAACGATTTTTGATATATGCAAAAAGCCGTTTCCAGTCCTGGAGGCACAAGGCGCAAAATGCTCCCACCGTGCCTGCCGATGCTATACCCACAGGGCATCCCTGCTGCCCGCAGAAAGGACAGACCGAAAACGCTGCATAAAGGCCGGTAAACCCAAACCATGAGGTAAAAAGTCGAAACAAACGGCCAAACGGCGACGGTTTCAGTGTTTTGTTGCTATTATCAAGGGATTGAATTTGAAATGTATTGTTTTTCATTATAAAAAGCCGTCAAATTCTGATTTTGCAAAAGGGGTAAATATATGTGTTCCAACAAAAAAAATAACACACCCTAAGCACGATTGATATGGGAAAGCTTAAAAAATCGACCTTCTTTAAAATAGGCCAGTTCATGCCAGCATTCTGACCTATGCCATGTTTTGCGACCGGAAAAATGAATAAAACGCTGAAAAAAAAATTAATGACCTGGATAAAAAAAACCATTGCCGGACTGGTGATTGCCGTGGTGGCAGTCACCTTTCTCCAGGTCGTAGCTTTCAGATTTTTCAATCCGCCTTTCACGGTCAATATGGTCTATGAAAAGGCCATTGCTGCCCGCAAAAAGATGCCGTTCAAGCCCAGGTCTTATGAATGGAAGGATATTGAGCAAATTTCGCCGTATCTCCAGCAGGCAGTTCTGGCCTCCGAAGACCAGCGCTTCATGCGCCACCATGGATTTGATTTCAGGGAAATAAAAATTGCCCTTGGGGACATCATCACCTGCAAAGGATTTCGGGGGGCATCCACCATCACCATGCAGACGGCCCGCTCCCTTTTTCTTCCCTCAAGCCGAACATTGGCCAGAAAACTTGCCGAAGCCTGGTACACGGTCATGATTGAACTGGTCTGGAATAAAAAAAGAATTCTGGAGATGTATCTTAATACCGCTGACTGGGGAAGGGCCAATGTGGGTGCCCAGGCTGCGGCCCGGGCCTATTTTTCCTGCGATGCCAAAGACTTAACGCCTGAACAGGCAGCGCTTCTGGCCGCCATTCTGCCAAGCCCCCACAAATGGTCTGCAGTCACCCCCCACCCCCATGTCCGGCAGCGCCAAACCCGCATCTTAAAACAAATGCAGAACATGCCGGTGCTGAAATAATAATCGGGTGCCCCCCAATGATTACTGTTGAATGCCGACCAGTTCTACGTCAAATATCAGGGTGGACCTGGGGGGAATCGCACCAGGATACCCCCTCTCCCCATATGCCAAGGGATAAGGAATCAGCAGTTGCCGGGCCTCGCCTTTTTTCATGCCTTCAATCCCGATATCCCAGCCTTTGATCACCTGCCCCTTGCCAAGGACGAATTCAATGGGGTTGCCCCGGTCTCTGGAGGAATCAAATTTTTTTCCGGTGGTAAACAGCCCTGTATAATGCACCTGAACCGTGGCACCGGCGGTAACGGCAGGGCCGGTTCCTTCCTGTACCGTTACATACATCAGACCGGATTCGGTTTCCACGGCATCGGGATATTTTTCATGCATCTGTTCTTTAAACGCTTCCATATCTTTTGCATTCCTATTTGTAATAATGGCATCAAATCCAGCCTGGTCTGTTCTGAACGCGTTTGCCCCATCCCCTATTGCCAGGATCTCAACAGTTTTAATTTTATCCCCTTTTTTAATGGCATTGACCACATCCATGCCCGTGACTACCTTGCCGAATACGGTGTGTTTGCCATCCAGCCAGGGTGTGGCTTTGTGGGTAATGAAAAACTGGCTGCCATTGGTGCCGGGGCCGGCATTCGCCATGGATAAAATCCCGGGGCTGTCATGTTTTAATTCAGGACTGAACTCGTCCTGGAACCGGTATCCCGGGCCGCCCCGGCCCGTACCTTCGGGGTCCCCGCCCTGGATCATGAAATCCGGGATCACCCGGTGGAATGTCAGTCCATTGTAAAATTTTTCGCCCTTTTTAACATCTGTATCCATTTTGCCTAGGACAAGCCCGGCAAAATTGGTAACCGTCAACGGGGCCTGTTTGTAAAAAAGCTGGAGAAGAATAGTCCCTTTATCTGTATCCATTTTTGCATATAGACCGTCTGCAAGACCAGCCTCACCTTGGGCCATGGCACCGGAAGGGATCATGGTCAAAGAAAAAAGAATCCCCCAGGCCAGGACAAATCTTAATATTTTAGAACAAATCTGAGTGCAAAGGCAGAAAAAGGTGCCATGGTTTAGCCGGGCCGTTTCAGTATTATATTTCATTTGGCGTATCCTGAATTTTACTTCTTATGTTGCCGGGCAACTGGAACAGTTAATATTTACGGTCCTGATTCCCGGTACCTTTTGAATCCAATTTGGAACCGGATATTAACATGTTTCTTCCAAAACACAAATGCCTTTAACTCGACTATCAAGTTTTTTCTAATAAATTGATATTACTGAATATTACCGTGCTTTCAATAAATTCCAAATTATCTTGGTATAATTTTTAAAATGCAATAATATCAACCTGTTATTCTTTTTTAAGTATTTTTGGCCTCCGAAAAAGACCATTTCTCAGCCCAGTGTTTACAGGGCTGAAGAAAAAACTTGATAGTCGAGTTTAAAATGTACGCGGTCTGACCAGACAAATTTCACGCCGGAATGTTGCAAAATTCAATCCGGCATTCAAATATGAAACACAGAGCAATCTATCTGAATTTATAGTAAATTATGATTTAATCATGGGTTGCGTTGCAGAATGCAACTTTTCATAGAAACAGTACCAAACGACTCGAAACAGAATTATTTCCTGTAAATTAAAGCAATTATATTTTTTATGCCTCCGGCACAATAGTTGCAGTAGTCTTTATTTAAAGATTATTAAAATTAAATAAAATGGCCTTTAGCAAAGGAGGCAGGCATGAGTGTCATCACATTTTTCGGAAGAGCGTACACAGGCAAAGCGCAACTGGCACAAAAGGCGGCAGACGTACTGGGCTGTAAAGTATTATACGACCAGGACATCATTGATGCGGCAGCCAAAATGTACAATTTGAAAAAAAGCAGTATTGAAAACAGTATCTTTAAAGATCCGCCTTTTGCAGACCGGTATTCCCCGGCTAAAGCCAGGTGTATTGCAGCGGTAAAATCTGTTCTGGCTGATAAAATTAAACAGGGGCCTGTTGTTGTCAGTGGATTTCTGGGCAAATTGATTCCTTCTGAACTGGGGCTGCACATTCTGGTCACAGCGCCAAAAAGTTTCAGAAACTGGAAGATACAACACGAAAAAGACAATGACATCGGCATTGACACCAAAGCGCAGATGGATAGCAGCGACGAAGCGTTTTTACGCTGGTCTCTTTACCTGCGTTCAGCTGAAAGCCGCAGACCAATGGATTGCGACGGTGTTATCAATGTGACCACCACAGGGCAAACCGATTTGATTGAACTGATCTCCAATGCAGCATTAAATAGAAAAGAAGCAATGACTCCCCAAGACTTTGCCCTGGCCGCTGACGTCTCACGTCTTATGGCGGAAAAGGGCCACCCCGTTTCCGTGGCAGCACGGCATGATCAGATAGATCTTGTTGTCCACAAACCCGTACTGATGTTTTCCAGGTACGGCAAAAAATTGGCACGCCTTGTCCAATCCGTGAACGGGGTAAACAAGGTCAATACCAGGACCGGCAGGCTGTTTTACAAAGCAGATATCCTTCCGGGCAGCAATTATTTCAAAACCCCGACCTTGGCACCCATTATAAAGCAGTATGAACAGCTTTACGCAAGGGTGATGGAACGCCACCCGGCCTTTATAAATCGTGCAACGGCAGATGCCCGACTTGTTGCCGCCAGCCATGCCTGATAAAAAAGGCGGCATGTTAAACGCCGCCTTTTTTCCTATATCATATAGTTCGGGTGCTCACTCGCTAATACTTTGATTATGAAACGGCTCAAATTATAATGGATCCCGAAATTTGAACCGGTTGCTAAGAGCTTGTTTGGTAATTGATGAATCGGCTGCAATCTCATGAAAATGGCCCCAATTCTCCCAAATTTTATGTCAATAGTCCGGCTATTAACAGAAAATTTGAAAAAATTGGTTCTCATTTTCAT
>NZ_JBFXHE010000332.1:0-4977 GCF_050177295.1 Desulfobacter sp. | reverse complement strand
AATACCCGATGCGGGAATCTGAACCGATTCCCTTGCGCACATTCTCCACATCCACGCCCAAACGTTCACACAGGTTGGATATCTCATTCATGAAAGAAATTTTTGTGGCCAGCATGGAGTTGGCCGCATATTTTGTCATTTCAGCGTCTTTGACATTCATGAACAACATTTTGTCCCGGTTTCTTGAAAAAGGTGCATACAGCCTGCGCATCAACTTTGCGGCCCGGTCGGAATCCGCGCCCAGGATAATCCGGTCCGGCTTGAGGAAATCATTAACAGCCGCCCCTTCTTTAAGAAATTCGGGATTTGATACCACATCAAATTCAATGGTTGCTCCCCGGGCTTCAAGTTCTTTGCGGACCTGCGCTTTGACCTTATCAGCTGTACCCACGGGCACCGTAGATTTATCCACAATCACGGCGTAATCTTCAATCACGGAACCGATCTGACGGGCCGCGTCCAATACATACCGCAGATCAGCCGATCCGTCCTGCCCCGGCGGGGTGCCCACGGCAATGAAAAAGACATTGCAATCCTTTGCGACCTGGGCCAGACTCGTGGTGAATTCAAGGGTTCCTTCTTTAAAATTGTTAAGGACTATGGATTCAAGGCCGGGTTCATAAATGGGAAGAATCCCTTTTTTCAAGTTATCTATTTTTTCCCGGTCAATGTCCACACACGTCACATGACTTCCCATTTCAGAAAAACATGCACCCGTGACAAGGCCCACATATCCGGTTCCGATAATCGTTAATTTCATCTATTTCGTTCTACCTTTCATTTGTTTCCAGACCGAACCCAAGCAGTTGGGGTCCTGGATAAACTGACTATTGTCAGATAATGAATATGAAATTTTTGCATGGTAATTAATCCTTTTATATATGTCAATCTAACTTGGCACTTAAGCCCAGAACCGTCCCCAACTCCCGTTTATCATTTTACAAATCCGACTTCAATGCCATAAAGTTAAGATGATTCCAATTAAAGTCATGAAGATTTATTGTCTGGTATATATATTCTTCATGCGCTTGGTAAAATAGAATATTCAATTTCATAAATTGCTTGTCAACTCAGGTCCTTTCTGATAAGGAAAAACTGAAGTGATATTTCTGGCGTTATGTAGAAAATAACTACACAATTACTTGATCACATTTGTTACTCGGATGACATCGTATTTTTTAGCAGAATTAATCAAGAAAAGACTACCATTTAATAAATTTGGAGAATAGATTATGAGCAAAAAAATAGGCGTATTATTGGCAGGTTGTGGCGTATACGATGGTTCTGAAATTCATGAAGCTGTATTGACAATGCTGTTTTTGGACCGGGCTGGTGCAGATATTATTTGCATGGCACCGAATATGGAACAATATGATGTCATTGATCATTTATCCGGGACAGAAACTTCCGAGAAAAGAAATGTACTGGTAGAATCTGCACGGATTGCCCGGGGAGAGATTAAGGATTTAAAAAATGTTCAAGTAAGTGATGTGGATGCCATCATCATACCGGGTGGTTTTGGTGCAGCCAAAAATTTAAGCAATTTTGCGATTAATAATATCCAGGCCCAGGTTCATCCGGAAGTTCAGCGGATTATAACTGACATGATTAACAAGCAAAAGCCTGTTGGCGCCATTTGTATTGCGCCGGCGACGTTAACAAAGGCAATTGCCGATAAACATCCTGAAGTCACCATTGGAAATGACCAGGGAACCGCGGACCTGATCGAAAAAATGGGTGGCAAACATGTGGTATGCGCTGTTGATCAGATACATATAGACCGGGATAAAAAAATTGTGACAACGCCGGCATATATGCTTGGACCTAATATTAAAGATATCGCCATCGGAATTGAAAAATTAGTAACTGAGGTATTGGCCTTGATATAATCCGCGTGGGGCCCCAAGCCCACAAACAAACAATAAAACTAAAGGCACCAACAATGCAGGGCTAAAATGGGCGCCCCAGGCGCTTCGCTCTCTTGTTTCCTGTATCTTGTTTCCAGTTTCTTATAAAAATTGACAAGGCTCTGGACCGGTTGTATTTTAACTTTCATTATGAATGAACACAAAAAAATACATTTAAAAGACTACCGGTCCTTTGAATTCATTGTCGACCATGTTGACCTGATCTTTGACATCCGGGATGACCACACCCGGGTGACATCCAAACTTAAAATAAGAAAAGATCGAACCTGGGCAGATGAAACAACTCCTTTGCTGCTGAACAAGGGGAATTTTGACATTATTTCCGTGGTTGCCGGTGACATGGTGCTTTTGCCCGGTGAATACCAAAGCGATGATGAAACCTTTACCCTTGTTGCCACCCCGGATGTTTTTGAGCTTGAAATCACAAACATACTTAAACCGGATGAAAATACAGCGTTAGAAGGATTATACCGTTCGGGCAGCATTTTATGCACCCAGTGTGAGGCCCAGGGATTCCGCAATATCACGCCCTACCCTGACCGGCCCGATGTGATGGCGCCTTTTTCCTGCACCATTGTGGCGGACAAAACCCGGTATCCTGTGCTGTTATCCAACGGCAACCCTGTAAAATCCGGTGACCTTGACAACAACCGCCACTTTGCCGTCTGGAAAGATCCCTTTAAAAAACCCTGCTATCTCTTTGCCCTGGTGGCCGGGGATCTTGCCGTGTTAGAGGACCGCTTCACAACCGCATCAGGCAGGCATGTGACGTTAAAAATCTATTCTGAAAAAGAGAATATTGCCCTTTGCAGCCATGCCATGACCTCCCTGAAACAGGCCATGGCATGGGATGAAACCCGGTTTGGCCGGGAATATGATCTGGATCTGTACCAGATCGTGGCCATCAACGATTTTAATGCCGGAGCCATGGAAAACAAGGGGCTGAACATATTTAACGCCAAATATGTGCTGGCAGATCCGCAAACAGCTACGGACGATGATTTCATGGGCATCCAGGGCGTTATTGCCCACGAATACTTCCACAACTGGACCGGCAACCGGATCACCCTGAAAAACTGGTTCCAGCTCAGCCTCAAGGAAGGACTCACCGTTTTCCGGGACCAGGAATTTTCATCGGACATGAATTCACGCCCGGTGAAGCGCATCAGTGATGTAAAAAACCTTATGGCGGCACAGTTTCCAGAGGACGGCGGCCCCATGACCCACCCGGTACGGCCGGACGCGTACATCAAAATGGATAACTTTTACACCATGACCGTGTATGAAAAAGGTGCAGAAGTAATCCGCATGATCTATCAGCTTTTAGGACAGGACCTGTTCAGAAAAGGCATGGATCTGTATTTTGAAAAATTTGACGGCATGGCCGTAACCCTTGAGGATTTTGTTGATGTCATGGCAAAGGTATCCGGCCGCAGCCTGGACCAGTTTTTCCTGTGGTACACCCAGTCCGGTACCCCGGAAATTTCCATGACTCGTCACTATGATGAAAATACCGGGACCCTGTCCGTGACCTTTACCCAGGCCACATCCCCGGATAGAAATCAATCCGAAAAGAAACCCTTTCACATCCCCGTTCGGATCTCTTTGATCACCAGGGCCGGAGAAACGGTCAAACCAGACGTTCTGTATGAGCTGACAAAGGAAACTCACACCTTTAAATTTGAAAATGTATCTGCCGATATCTACCCGTCCGTATTCAGGGAATTTACTGCGCCTGTCCGCCTGACCACAGATTTTTCAGATCAGGACCTTGCCTTTCTCATGGCCCGGGATACCGATCCCTTTAACCAGTGGCGTGCGGCCCAGACCCTGTTCATCAATGAGATAAAAAATCTGGTGGCTGCCATCCAGACCGGCAGCCCCATGACTGTATCCGCAAGACTTGTACAGGCCTTTTCCCTGGCTCTGAAAGACAAAGAAAAAGACAGGGCATTTCTTTCCAAGGCCCTTGCCCTGCCCTTGGAAACAGAAATAAAGGATCATTTTGAGATCATTGATGTTGAGGCCATTCACCAGGCAAGGATCTTTTTGAAACAAACCCTGGCCGAAAAACTGGCATCAGAATTAAAAACCGTATATGACATCTGCCGGTCCGCAAACCCCGCTGAGATTTCAGGTGCGGCCATGGCGGACAGAAGCCTTAAAAACCGTTGCCTTTCCTATCTTGGCTGCCTGCCGGGCAAGGATATCCAGGACCTTGTGCAAAAACAGTTTGAATGCCCCGGCAATATGACAGATGAATTTGCCGCCTTCAAAATCCTGAGCCACATGAATCCTGACATACGTGATAAGGCATGTCACATTTTTTATGACAAATGGCAGGCCCGTACCCTGGTTATCGACAAATGGTTTTCTGTCCAGGCCCTTTCCAGCCTTAATGACACCTTAGACCAGGTAAAAAAACTGACCGCACACAAAGCGTTTTCCATGGCCAACCCCAACAAGGTCCGGGCGCTCATATTTGCCTTTGCCATCAACAATCCCATGCATTTTCACAAGGCTGACGGACAAGGCTATGAATTTGTGGGCCAACGGATTCTGGCGCTGGATAAAATCAACCACCAGACAGCCGCACGGCTTTGCGCATGCTTCAATTTGTGGAAACGCTATGATGAAAACAGACAAACTATGATGAAAAAACAACTTGAGACCATGGCGAAAGAAAAAGGGCTATCCAGGAATCTTTATGAAATTGTATCCCGGGCGTTAGAGTAATATGGTGGTCTAAGGCCCAAAAAATATCATAAACTTAAGCAGTTAGTATTTTATTTTACCACGAAGAACACAAAGTTCACGAAGATATGAGCGAAGTGAACTTCGTGGTTTTAATCCGAAAGCATCTTAACTTTATGACATTGAGACATAGTATTCCTTATACCAGTCCACAAAATTCTGTATCCCCTGTTTTATTGACGTTCCAGGCTTAAACCCGGTGGCGGCAATAAGATCATCGACATCGGCCCAGGTGGCGGGCACATCACCTGCCTGCATGGGCTGATAGTCAATTTTCGCTCTTTTGCCCAGGGCA
>NZ_JBFXHE010000331.1:0-5005 GCF_050177295.1 Desulfobacter sp. | reverse complement strand
AGCCAAACTTGCCTATTTGCAGGAATTGGGGGTTAACCTGGTTCATATCATGCCGATACTGAAATGCCCCAAAGGGGCCAGTGACGGCGGATATGCCGTGAGCGATTTTCGAAAAATCAACGACAAGGTAGGCACGCTGGAAAATGTAAAAAATCTGGCCAAAGAGATGAAACAAAGGGAGATGCTGCTGACCCTGGATGTGGTGGTAAACCATGTGTCCGATGAGCACGAATGGGCGCAAAAAGCCCGGTCAGGAGACCCACGGCACCAAGACTATTTTTATTGTTTTGAAAACCGGGAAATCCCGGATATGTTTGAACAGACCCTGCCGGAAATATTTCCGGACCAGGCCCCGGGCAATTTTACCTGGGACGAGACTATGCATAAGTGGGTCATGACGGTCTTTAACACCTATCAATGGGATCTGAATTACAGCAACCCGGCAGTTTTTATCGAAATGCTGGATGTGTTGCTGTTCTGGGCCAACCAGGGCGTGGATATAATACGATTGGATGCCGTTGCTTTTCTGTGGAAAAAAATCGGCAGTACCAGTCAAAATGAATATGAAGCCCATAAATTGCTGCAATTGTTTAAAGACTGTTGCCAAATCAGTGCCCCCGGGGTTGTTTTCATTGCCGAGGCGATCGTAGCCCCGGTGGAGATCGTCAAGTACTTTGGTGAAGATGCCATCAATGCCAAAGAGTGTGAAATTGCCTATAATGCCACTTTGATGGCGTTATTATGGGATGCGGTTGCCACCAAAAACACCAAACTGCTGACCCAGGGGATCAAGAATCTGCCGGATAAACTGGAACGGGCCACCTGGCTCAATTACATACGGTGTCACGATGATATCGGCCTGGGTTTTACAGATGAAGATATCGCCCAGGCCGGATATGAGCCCAGATCCCACCGGGAATTCATCATCAATTACTTTGCCGGCAAATTTGAGAACTCTTCTGCCCGGGGGCTGTTGTTTGCCCACAATAAAAAAAACAATGACGCCCGTATTTCCGGAACATTAACTTCATTAATCGGGTTGGAGAAAGCCCTGGAGGAGAATGACCCGGAAAAAACTGATATCATTATTCAGCACATTCTTCTGTTGCATAGTATTATTTTCTCTTTTGGCGGCATTCCACTGATCTATTACGGAGATGAGCTTGGCACAATTAACGACTATTCCTATATTGAAGACATCAGCAAAGCCAATGACAGCCGGTGGGCGCATCGGCCTAGAATAGACTGGGAACAAGCCATGCGTCGCAAACAACCGGGAACGGTTGAATATAAGATATTTAACGCATTAAAAAAGATGATCGCCATTCGTAAAAAGGTTTCTGAATTTTCAGATTTTAACAACCGGAAACTGCTGGAGATCAGCAATCCCCAACTGCTGGCCTATGTTCGTTTTAATATCAAAACCCGGAAGAGTGTTTTGGTTGTGGGAAATTTTGACGCACATCCGCAATATCTGAACCTGTTTGAACTTGAAACCCAGGGATTCCAGATGGGTGAACATATAAGAGACCTATATTCGGGAAATACCCCAACCCTGTTCAAGGATCAGCTGGTACTTCCCCCATACCGATTTTACTGGCTGGCCGGCAATTGAGCACCAAGCAGCCTATACCCAGCCCAAAACCAAAGTTGAAATACCTATGTTGGTTACACAAACGTTCTTATAAAAAGACGATCAGTCCCTTATCTTCTCTTTTGGAGGCCAAAATAATTCAAAGGCCCCATCTTTTCAATAATTTCAGTTGTTTCGAATTTGTAATAAATAAGCGGGCCCATTCTGACACCACACCACGGAATTACACCCATTCTTTCGAATCTATCCCGCTGCCATACTTTTTTTCCATGTATTTCCGGAGTCTTTTGTCATTCTTTCCAATTTTATTATTTGTTGGTATTTTTATTGCTTTAATAAATTGATTATTATTTCCAGGCACGATGCTCCGCTTGTCGGCAATCTTTATATCTTAACGAATAGGAAAAAAAATGAATATATCCAACCACCCATGTTTCAATGTCAAGGTAAAAGGTGTTTGCGGACGAGTCCACCTGCCTGTTGCACCAAGATGTAATATTCAATGTAATTACTGCGATCGAAAACACGACTGTGTCGATGAAACCCGGCCAGGAGTAACCGCTGCAATCCTGAAGCCGAGTCAGGCTATGACCTATCTCAAATATGTAATTGAACAAGCGAAAGACATTTCTGTCGTGGGAATTGTAGGACCGGGCGACCCCTTTGCCAATCCCGATGAAACCATGGAAACGCTTCGGTTAGTACAAAGGCAATACCCCGAGATGATTCGTTGCGTGACCACAAACGGTTTGGGTATCGGCCCGTATATTGATGAGCTGGCCGCCATGAATATCAGCCATGTCACCATCTCCCTAAATGCAATTGATCCTGAAATTGGATCAAAATTGTATTCCTTTGTTCGCTATGGCAAAAGAACCCTAGGCCCCAAACCCGGCTTCGAAGTTTTGCTGGAAAAGCAGCTTGAGGCAATCATCCGCCTTAAAGAAAAAAACATCATCACCAAGGTCAACACCGTCATTATACCGGAGATCAATGATCGCCATATTGAAACGGTTGCCGAAAAAATGGCCCAACTGAAGGTAGACATCCACAACTGCATCCCCTTTTACCCAAATAAGGGGTCCAATTTTGCCAATTTGCCGGAACCATCTGATTCAGCAGTGGAGAATATTCGAAAAAAGGCGGAAAAATACATCCCCCAAATGTACCATTGCGAACGCTGCCGTGCAGATGCCGTAGGCCTTCTGGGCGAGCGCAATAGCCGCAAAATAATTAGAAAACTGCAGGAATGCGCCGAGATGCCGGAAATTTACGGTGATGACCGACCTTATGTGGCGGTCGCCAGCGTTGACGGCCGACTGGTCAATCAACACCTCGGAAAAGCCGAAGAATTATTGATCTATGGTCAAAAAGAGAATGGCGGCGTTTATTTTATCGAAGCCCGAAAGACACCCAAACCCGGCGGTGGCACACAGCGTTGGGAGGACTTAAGCAATATGCTCAGTGATTGCAGGGCATTGATGGTCACCGGACTCGGCGACAGCCCTCGCCGTATACTCAAACAAAAGAAAATCGATATTCTAGAATTGGACGGAACAATCATAGAGGCTGCCGAAGCCGTTTTCGAGGGACACAGCAGGGACTTTATGCTCCAACGAGATGTCAAGGCATGCAACAAAAAGAACCCCATGGCCGGCATGGGGAGTGGATTTTGATCCATCCATGGCATAAATATGTCAAAAGAGGTCTATAGACCCGAAAAAATATAAAGAAAAGAGGTTTAACGTGGAAACACTGAAGACAAAATATGGCAAGACAAACGGCTATCAGAATCTGGAAAAATACGCATCGGGCAATCCCGCGTCCCTGATTTTTACCGAACGGTTTGAGATTAAAACACCCGTCGGGGTCATTGTGCCCCAGTATTCAGTAGATGATCATGGAAGACGGGTATTAAAACCGGTTAACTTTTATGATAATGGAAATATAAAAAAAGTACCTCTTCAAGAGGCGGCGACCATTGAAACCAAATACGGAAAAATATCCGCGGAACTGGTCATGTTTTATAATAATGAATTATTGAAAAAACTTTTTCCCCTTAATGGCAAGCTAAGCGGTTATTGGGGAGAGAAAGACGAGTATGCCCTGGCCAAAGAGCTTGAGTTAAAGCTGCCCTGTGGCACAGTTAAAGCGAAGATAATTAATATCGTCTTTTATGAAAACGGCAATATTAAAAGCATCACCTTCTGGCCGCAGGAGACTGTTGAAGCAAAAACACCCATAGGTACAATGCGTATTAGAGTTGGCATTTCATTTTATGAAGACGGTTCCATAAAATCGGCTGAACCGGCTGAGCCTTATACTGTTGAAACAAAAATTGGAAAAATATCAGCCTATGATAATGACCCGGAAGGCATTATGGGGGATATCAACTCTTTGCAGTTTAACAACCAAGGAGAAGTAACAGCGCTAAGCACCACCCAAAATGCCATAATATTAAGAAACGAAGCAGGTGGAGAGGTCAGATATACCCCTTATCAAAAAGAGAGTCTTTGTTCCGAGAACGTAGCGGTAACCATTCCACTCCAAATTGAATTTACAAATGAAACGGTGCGTTTTAACCATAGTGCTTGCGAGGAGTATAATTTGTCGGAATGCTCATTCGAAGTAATCGAATATGGGAAAAAAGCGGCAAACCCCTTTTTTATATGTAATTGTAATTAGATCCCTCACCACATTAACCGTAAGGGGATTGAGCATCCTAAGCCTTCCTAAAACCAAAAAAGGCTGCCGGGTTTCGGCAGCCTTTTTCGGAAAAGGAAAAAAAGGGAAAAAAGATGAATTTGTTCTCAATCTTAATTATAGATAGTATATAGCAATTGATGTGCCACCATCCCAGCAAACTTCGCTTAAAAAGACAACGTACTGTTTTTAATTATTATTTTACATTGAAAAATCATCCATGGCGTTTTTACAGGATAGATAAAGTAACCTTGAACATCTTTCAGCAGGAAAAAGTTCATTTTTTTGAACATGCACACAGCATAGTATTAAAATTAAAAACACAACACATTAATAATTAAAACAAAAACATCAATTCACGTTCTTGAATCATATTTTCAGGCCGGGTTCATTATTTTGAACACCAAGAACAATGAATCCGTTTCAACACGCAACAAGGCGGCTCTTTTACAAAAGCCGCCTTGTTTTATAAGAAACTAGAGACAAGAAACAAGAGGGCGAAGCGCCTGCGGCGACCATTTTAGCCCTGAATTTTTAGTGGCTTTAGTTTCATTGTTTGTTGTGTCCGTCAGGACATGATCGTTATAAGAAACTAGAGACAAGATAATAGAAACAAGAGAGCGCAGCGCCTGCGGCGCGCATTTTAACCCTGAATTGTTTGCGTCTTTAGTTTCATTGTTTGTTGTGGGCTTGCAACCCATGGCTGTT
>NZ_JBFXHE010000330.1:0-5021 GCF_050177295.1 Desulfobacter sp. | reverse complement strand
CGAACATAGGTCAGGCATGCTGATCAGCCTGTTTTCCTTAGCAAAATTCGAATAAAACCGGTCAAAAATTTTAATGGCGTCGCGACCGGATAGTCCTTGTTTCCCAAATTCTTCCGATTCTACAAGAATTTTTTTCATCATTTTTTTATCAAGTGCTTTTATGTCCTCGTCATCCAGCCATTTAGGAATGTTTCCCCTGAAAATCTCCATAATCAGCAGAATAAGACTCTCATCGCAGAAATTCAGGTATTTTTTAGGATCTTTTATCCATTGCTCCAGAGCGGTGGATTTTCTGCCGATCCTGGAGCAGATAATGATTCTTGCAAAATTCTCCAGCACCATGGGCAGAAAGCTGTTTTCAACATGGCGGCCAAAGATGTTCAGGTAAATTTTAACTTCTGTATTCACATCAAGAACATATGGAATGTCTATATACTGGATGCGGTCTTCAAAAGAGGGGAAGTCTTTAAGATTTTGTTTATCCTCGGGATTCATGAGGGCAAAAAACAAAGCCTCAACCCGTTCTTCGATATCCTCCACCTTATGAACCCCTTCTGAAATTATATTGTGAAGTTCCACCATGCGCTCGACATTATGGGATTTAATATCCATCAGTGCATAGATACCGTTGTGAACTTTTGCATATGATGAATAAATATAATTAATAACGTTGGAATCCTGGAACAGTGCATTGATGCGTCCCTGGAGCATCTGGTTGAGGATGACGTTTCGCCGCAACGGCTTGTCACCGGGGTTAAAAACAGAGATTCCGTTGCCCAGGCGGCGGTTGAAATAATAGGGCCTGGCATGCAGCATGTCAAACACCTTGGCAGGGCTGCCCAGGCGTTCTAAAAGGCTCTGGTAAATGGACGCGCACACGGTGCAGACCTCGTCTTTGAATACCCATTCATACTGCTTTTCCGTAAAGAGCTTCCATTTGAATTCATCGTTTTTGATCAGTTCGTCCAGAACGGCCCGCCTCTGGTCCTTGGGTATCACTAAGAAGGGATTGTCATGGCACAGGCAGGGAATTTCAATAAATTCCGGATCCGGTCCTTCAAAGGTCACTGGATTTTGTTCCACAGCCGGCCTGGTTTCTGCTGAATCCCCGTCAATATACTGGATCAATTTTTCAAAAGAGGACATCATTAAAGATGTTGTTTCACGGCATTTAAGCATTTTTACATCCAGGCGCCATACAACCTCGTAACGCAATCCTTCCTGGGTATTTGCGTACTGCTCAAATTTTTCCAGAAGGTTGTTTAAAAAAGTGGATTTACCGCACCCATGGGGACCGTAAAATACATAAATCCGATTCTGCTGGGCACCATGACGCAGATAATCCATCTGTTTCATGAACCGGTTGGCAAACAGCATATCCGGAAAATACGGTGCATCTGCATCTTCCGTAAAAAGCTTGCTGGTATCATATTTGGTTACAGCCGAACGTTCGGAATTTTCTTCTAATTCAAATACATGACTTTTAATCATGTCATGAAATGACTGAAAAATATTTCGTAACACCTGAGCAGGGTTGGCATTGAGAAGCTGCAGAAATGTCTGAAAAGAAACGGGTTTATGCCGCTGGTAATCCTGGATATTCCGATTTAAAAAGTCCAGGGCCTGGCTGACAGAATCAACAGCACTGGAATCCACAGAACTGGGATTAGTATCCATGGTCATGCCGCCTCCCGTTTGTTCAGTTTCCGTTTATCCATTACATAGCATACCCGTTTCCACCTAATTTTTACAGATTTCGCCGCATCCCCCGCTGTACCGGAACCCGTTGCGGATAGATCACGGAAACTAATGTAAGGGGGTTTTGCCTGTTCTGTTCCGTCAGGTTCGCTGGTTTCAAGATAAACGGGCCCTCCCCATAAAAATTCAATGCCAATCATGGTATTTTCAATGTAATCTGTTTTAAGGGGCTTGTCTTCAAATTCATGGACAAGATAGAGCAATCCGTCTTTGGATTTTTCTTCATCCACATGTATCGCCGGCGGATGATACAGGGTGTTGATGACCATATTTTTATAATCGTCAACTTTTTTGGATTTAATATAGTACTGCCAGCTCATACGTTCCCTATTGAACCGCTTGCCTGTGACAAACAGCTTGTAATGGTCTAAAAAATCCTGGTCCACAAATTTGTTGATAAAGGTGAAATCATTCATGTTCTCCCTGACTTTAAAGATAAAATCATGGCCGTTTTTCTTTCCTTTATCAAAGTGTTGCCTGTTTCTCTCATCTTTCAGGCAGAAATACTCAAAGGAATAGCATCCTCTGTTCTGCATCTCTTCAATATGTTCAAAAAGGCGTAGACCCAGGGCATAGGGGTTGAGTCCCACCTTGGGCAGTGCGGTTACCATGGCATTCACTTTTGCAAAATCCGTTTCATGCCCACGGATTCGTTCATCCTTCATGAACAGATATTCGTGCCAGTAGCTGGCCCAGCCTTCATTCATAATCTTTGTGCGGATCTGGGGCTGGAAATACAATGAGGTGTCGCGCACGATCTGGATCACGGACTTCATCCACTGGTTTTCCTGGGCACGTAAAAACGGAGAATGCCTGATAATGTATTCCATGATATCAAAAACCGGCTTTTCCCTGTCTTTTCGCGCTTTTTGAAACATCTGCTCAAACTCAGGATACTGGGAGAGAACCAGTTCAAAAAATTTAGGAAGATTTTCCCTGCACTGATTGAATCTTGCAATTTCCTTTAAATAGGTGTTGTGAGACACCTGCTTGATTTTCTGTAGAAAAATATCAAAATAATAATCCTGCCTGGATAACTTGGGCATGGACCGGTTCCGGGATCTCAAAGTCGTATCAAGCGCTTTGTGATAGCCCACCAGATTATCCATTCCCCTGGAAAATTCAATAATATAATCCACCCAGCGCCGGCCTTTCTCGCTTCTGAGTTGGGCAATTAACCTTTTATCCGCCAGGGCCTGGCCTGTGAGATCAATATCCCAGGTATTTGTAAAAAAGAGATTGTTCTGAAAAAAGTCAATATGCCCAAGCACATGATAAAAAATCATTACATTCAGCCAGTCCGGGTTATTATCGTTATAATAGGAAATGGCCGGCCGGGTATTGATAACGGTTTCATACGGGTTGGAAGGATAGGCTTCATACATGCCCTTGCCTGACAAAACCCTGACATCATGAACCCAGTAATCATATAGGGTGGGAATCATGATCTTGGGGGACAGTTCGATCATGTCCCGGTTAGTGACGATATATTCAAGGGTTTCATCATCAAACTTCAGGCCTTCATCCCTGGCTCTGACCTTGCACTCTTCCATGATTTTCTTTACATGCTGACTGACAAGTTCCATTGGGCCTGCCTTTCTTTTTTTATCCGGCGCTTTATTTATCAGGAAATCAGATTTTTGATCCCCTGAATAATTCTGGAATCATCCACATCCTCATTCATGACATCCAGTTTGATATGGTGCTTATATTTTTCAAGTATGCCGGATTTTCTTAAATATTTTTCAACTTCGGTCTGGGCTGTCCCCACATAGGAATGCTCTACAATGGAGATACCTATCCGGGCAGCATAGCGCAACATTTTTTCTATTTGTTCGAGGGTGTTGACGCCATCCTTATCCCAGTCATCGCCATCGGTGCCATGAAAAACATAAATATTGTAGTCTCTGGCCAGGCTCTCCTGCTCCACGATTTTATTCACCAGCTCAAAAGCGGTGTAAACCTTGGTGCCTCCGGCCACCTTATAAGAGTGGTATTTATAAAAATCCTGCACCTCCCTTGCCTGGGTGTCATGGAGAATAAAACGGGTTTCCACCTGTCTGTCATATTGATACAGAAGCCATGAATAGAGCATCACATGCTGGGAAACCACCGCCTCGGTGACCTTGCCGCCCATGGAACCTGAATAATCCCTCAGGAAAAAGACCAGTGCCTGGGATTCATACTCTTTTTCCCTGGACAGAATCCTGTAAACAAGATCCCGGGGGGAGACAATAAACCGGCCCGGGTCTATATCGTTGACATCCGGAATCGTGCCAAGGGCAATATTGGTCTGGACAATCTGCTTTAGCGTCGCTTTTTTATCCAGAATCTGGCCCATTCCCCGGTTTTTATCTGTCAGGTCATAGATATAGCGGGATAAGGCACGCCTTTTGCCTTTGTCCTGGAGGTTGGGAAGCTGGAAGTCCTGGGACAGTACTTTGCCCAGTTCGTAGGCACTGGATTCGAACTCATGCTCGCCACCCTGGCCTTCTCCTTCGCCGGCGCCCTCTCCTTCCCCCTGGCCCTCTCCCTGGTCCGGGCGCACCGGCTGTTCACCGATGATATCGCCCTCTTCTCCCTCTCCGGTACCGCCGGAAGATTCTCCCTCTCCGGTTTCCGGGTCAAAGGAAGGTTCATCGTGGACAAACTTCTCCTCCACGGTGGTAGGGACCACGATAATTTTGTCTTTTCCCCCGGTACCTGGTTTGACAATGCGGCCGATACGGATTTTACGCTTAAACCCATCTTCTTCCCGCTGCCGATCCCGTTCCAATAATTCATCAAGGGTTATCATACGCTGTCCCTTCGCTGTGTAACACTATTTGTCATCTTCCTGGCTGCAGAAATACTCTATGGTTTTCTGGGCACAGGTAGGGCAGTACCCAAGCTTCTGATCCATGGTGTAAATCATTCTGTCATACAGTTTTTGATTTTCTTCATTGGTCCGGTTGGCCAGCGCCCCAATCAAAGAACCAGCCCCGGCAATGTCCGATTTAAGCCGGACATCGGTAACGGCTTTAACCAGTTCCAGATTGTCCATGAAATCATAATTGGCATCCACAGACAGTTTCTGGCCATAAATCTTTCTAATGGAATTTCTAAAGGAGGCGCGCTGTTCTTCGGTTTTAAGGCCCAGGCGCTCCTCCACGTTTTTAATATAGCGCTCATCAATTTTATGGGCCCTAAGCTCACCTGTCTGGGGATCCTTGTACTTCCACATCATATCAGCCCCCAGGTGTTCGGCATCCACACCAATGATC
>NZ_JBFXHE010000329.1:0-5036 GCF_050177295.1 Desulfobacter sp. | reverse complement strand
CGGGAACACTGGGCCGACATGGCCGGCATAAAAGAGGTGCTGGCCCTGGTGCGGATTTTTCTTGGTCGCGGCAGTGACGCAGACCGGCAGCAGATTGCACCATTTTTACCCGGGATGGCAGCGCTTTCAGCACCCCCGGACACGTCAGCGCTTCTTGATACCTTGGGGGGCTGGCTGGACATCAAGGCCCTGGGGCAAACCGATGAAAAACTGGCACCGGCATGGCAGCGGCTCAAGGCACTGGCAGGCCGGTATCCCTCTGCCTGTGATCTTCTGGACGTCCTGAGGCTGGACCAGGATCCTGATTTCTTGGACAAAGGGGTTGAAAAGGTCTCTTTGATGACCATGCATGCGGCCAAGGGCCTTGAATTCCCAGTGGTTTTTCTTACAGGATGCGAAAACGGCTCGATCCCCTTTGCCCGGGATGGGAAAACCGTGGAAGACCCGGATGAAGAACGCCGGCTTTTTTACGTGGCCATGACCCGGGCAAAGGAGATGCTCTATTTGACATATGCACGAAAAAGACGCATATTCGGCCGGGACCAGCAAAGAATCCGGTCCTGTTTTATTGATGATATTGAAAAGGAACTGGCCCGGTACGAAAAGGGAAAAACGCAGGTTAAAAAACAAAAAAACAAGGATATTCAGCTGGAATTATTTTAAATCCTGCCCAAAACATGTAATAATAACAGGCCAATAAAAAATTAAAAAATGGAACCAACACCTTATAAAAAAATAGATTTTCACCATGGTCACTGCCTTGAAATTTTTGACGATTCAAGAAAAATCGGGGCAGATGCCTGGGTGGTGATTATGACCGCGACAATGAAGATTCCTGTGGAAACGTCATTGTTTGCATCTGAGCCGCTGTCTGATACTGACTTTCATGATATTTTGGATACCTTGGGGTCGCCCGTTGAATATCGATACCGGCTGGAACGTAACATGATCATGAGTCATGAAAAGGATGCGGTGCTGGAAAATTTGGTAAAGGCCTTTCTTGAAAATACCGGGCGATACGTTGCCAACCCTAAGTTTCCGGAAAAACTTGCATTAAAGGAGTACAAAGATCGGGTTGAAAAGCGCAAAAGGAGATAGAATAGTAAAGATTCCGCACTGTTGGGCGGCATTTTTTCTTTTCACATGGTTGTGTTTCATATGCCCCTGCACAGCCCTGGGGGATATATACCGGTATATTGACGCTGATGGTGTGATGCATTTTACCAATACGCCCACAACCCAAGGCTATACCCTTTTTCTCAAGGAAAAGAGGGTGAACAGTGTACAGGCCCGGACAAGAAGATTCAAGGCAGGGACTGATGTCTACGACAATATTATTCTTAAAGCCGCCGGTGCCTTTGGTGTGGACCATGCATTGATCAAGGCCGTGATCCATGCGGAGTCCAGTTTTGACCCCAATGCCGTGTCCGGCAAAGGGGCCCGTGGACTCATGCAGATCATGCCCCAGAACGATGCCTCCCTGAATATCTCAAACCCCTTTGATCCGTCCCAGAACATCATGGGGGGCACCCGGTATCTGAAGCGGATGCTCATTCGGTATAATGAGAAACTTACGCTTGCGCTTGCGGCCTATAACGCCGGCCCATCGACCGTGGACAAATACAATGAAATTCCGCCCTATGAAGAGACCCAGACCTATATACAAAGGGTGATGGCTTTGTATTCACGGTATAAAAGCAGCTGAAAATCCGGTCCTTTTTTCCCCAGTCCCTTATGCATCAGTTTTGATTGTTTTTATAAACTCGAGAAGTCTGTCGCGCATTTCCGGCCGTTCAAGGGCAAAGGAAAGATTGGCCATTTGAAATCCGACTTTGTCCCCGCAATCAAACCGGGTGCCCTTGAATTTATATCCAAAGATTGGCTGCTCGGTTAAAAGTCCCCTCATGGCATCCGTAAGCTGGATTTCACCGCCGGCACCTGCCTGTTTTTTTCCGAGGTATTCCCAGATTTTGGGGGTAAGGATGTATCGGCCCACAATGGCCAGGTTGGACGGGGCGTCTTCGGGTTTGGGTTTTTCCACCATGTCATTAATTCTTATCATATCCTCTTCCAGAGGGCTTGCATCCAGAATGCCGTATTTATCGGTCTGGTCCTTTTCTACTTCCATGACAGCAGCAATGGAGGCGCGGAACCGTTCAAATTTTTCCACCATTTCGGTGAGCACTGGATTGCCCAGGGTCTGGATCATATCATCGGCCAGAACCACGGCAAAGGGTTCGTCCCCCACAATGTCCCTGGCGCACCAGATGGCATGGCCAAGTCCCAGAGGATCATGCTGGCGGGTGTATACAATGGTGCCGGTTTTTGGAACCAGTTCATTGACCTGCCGCAGCAGGTCTGTTTTTCCCTTGGTTTTGAGCATGGTTTCTAATTCATAACTGCGATCAAAGTGGTCTTCCAGAGCCTTTTTCCCCCGGCCCGTGACAAAGATGATCTGTTCAATGCCGGCGGCGAACGCCTCTTCAACAGCGTACTGGATAATGGGTTTGTCCACCACGGTCAGCATCTCCTTGGCCATGGCTTTGGTGGCCGGGATGAACCGGGTGCCAAGACCTGCTACCGGAAATACCGCTTTTTTTATTTTCATCATACCTCTTTGAATGCTTGATACTGAAATTATCCCGGGTGTTCAGGGCAGGGCCTGTCAGAACAGACCCGAATATGTTGTTCGTGTTTGAACGCGTATTTCAGTCGAAGTTTTTTTATGTTCAAACTAGTTTGTTTTTAGATTAAGAGGGGCTGCCGTGTCAAACCCAAAATCAACTATCCTGCAGGGCTTTCGGACACTTTCGCTGGGTGTCTCCGGCTATCCGATTGACATTATTGCCTATTTCAAGTATGATATTTAACTTTTATATTGCGTGTTATTAATTGATGAGGAAATAGTGAATGAACGCTGAAAATCAGACAGATGAAACACAGCCCCAAGCGGAAATACCGCCGGAGCAGCTTAGTCTTGGAAGCCGGTTTAAATTCAAATGCCATAAAGGAGTTTCCTGTTTTACCGACTGCTGCAGAGGGATTGATATCATGCTCACCCCCTATGATATTTTAACCATGCGCAAAAAACTGGACGTGGATTCGGAAAAATTTCTGGCCATATTTACCACCCCCCAGCTCCTTGAAAAAGCAGATATGCCTGTGGTGACCCTCAAACTCCTTGATGATGAGCGCCGGTCCTGCCCATTTGTCCAGGACAAGGAGGGGTGCGTGATTTATGAAGACCGTCCCACCACCTGCCGGTACTACCCTCTTGGCGTGGGATCTTTGAGCTACTCCGGGGAGCAGGGTGAAAAGGATGAGTTCTTTTTTATGATCAAGGAAGCCCATTGCAGAGGCTTTGATGAAACAGACGAATGGACCGTAGGGGAATGGCGTGAAGACCAGGGGGTTGATCTGCGTGACGAGGTCAATGAAGGCTGGCTGGATCTCATGGTCCGTAAAAAATCTTTGCCGCCCAGCATGCAGCTGTCTGAACAGGCCAAACAGATGTTTTTCATGGTGTGCTATAATCTTGATAAGTTTAAGCGGTTCGTGTTTGAATCCTCTTTTCTTACCAGGTACAAGATCCCTGAAGAACGGGTGACCCGGATTAAAGAGGATGATGTGAAACTGCTCCAGTTCGGATTTGAATGGCTAAGAAACACTTTTTTTCATACCGGAGAGGAGATGTTTAATCCGAAAGAAAAAGGCGGGGATACTACAGCGTCATTAACTTAAGCGTTGATGTCAAGAAACAAGAAACTGGAAACAAGAGGTCGAAGCGCCTTTGGCGCCTGTTTATATGCCTACCTGTCAATAGTGTCGAAGTTTCTCTCATTATTATGTAAATATAGATGTGTCTTTCCGGCAATCCGCAAGGCAGACAGGCATGCCGCAGAAATTCTTTTGCGGCGGGCCTGTTTATTTGATTTTTTTGGGGGGAGACTGCCTAATAGTTATACCACAACGCTTCATGGGCTGCCGAATCATTAAGGCGGGCATCAATATCCAGATTAAAGAAAGAGGCAATCGGCGCAAAAATTTCAGGATTGTCTGCCTGCACTTTTTTTAAAGCAGAAAGCGCCATATCAAATCCTTTTTGGGTCATTTTTCCCAGGGGTGCCCGGCAGGGGCCGGCTGGCATGCCAAGGATCTGCATCATGGTTTTCAGGGGCAAAGGATTTCTGGCCCGGCACTTGACAGGCCCGTATTTACTGTATTCTTCAGTGGTGATCACCACAATATCCAGCAACGGAGACAATGCGGTCTGAATGGCAAGGGCGTCTTCTATTTTACCCTGGTTAAGCAGTTCAACCATTTGGGTCATGGATGCCGGTGCAATATTTGACATGACTGAAATGGCCCCGCAGGCCCGGATCTGTTCATCTGTCATGATGCGGCAGACCAGGGCGTCATCCCCGCAAAAGATATTGAAATTGTCCCCGCAAAGTTTTCTGGTCAGCTTCATGTTGTCTATATTGCCGGTGGCTTCCTTGACACTGGTTACATTGGCATAGTTGTCCGAAAGTATGGCAAGATCCTGGGGCAGCATCTGTGCACCGGTACGGCCCGGTATAATATAAGGAATGATATCCAGGCCCGGGTTTTCCCTTGCCACCATCTCGTAATATTCCCGCCTGATTTCAAGGGAGGACGGTCCATTGTAATAGGGATCCACCAGGAGCACACCGTCCACGCCCTGTTCTGCAGCATGGGACGTGCCGTTTAAGGCTTCATCCGTGTTGTTTGAGCCGGTGCCGGCGATGCATTTACACTTGCCCCTGGTCTGTTTGGCCGTCAGATCAATAACCTGATTATGTTCTTCCCATTTGAATGTGGGGCTTTCACCGGTGGTGCCGGTGGCAAGAATTCCGGAAATCCGGTTTTCAATCTGGAAATCAATGAGTCCGGACAGGCCGTCCCGGTCCAGATCTCCTGCCGGGGTGAACGGGGTGATAAGTGCTGTGTAGCATCCTTGTTCCATAACTTACAAACTCCTGATGGTTATTTGCGCGGCATGCGCGGATAAAACA
>NZ_JBFXHE010000328.1:0-5051 GCF_050177295.1 Desulfobacter sp. | reverse complement strand
CCTGGTCCTGGACCTGATCCTGGATGACGACAATAAGGATGATTTCATCGAGATCCTCTCCAAAAGGGGCCAAAGTTTGTTTCAGGACAGAATGCCCGGTGATTATGGTGACAAAACTTACGAAAACGTGGCCGATTTGCTGTATGAAAAAAGGATGAGAGCCAAACATGAGGGATTATCGTTTATCCCGGGCCAGGCCGAATACCTGGATCATCTTGAGGCCCTCATCGGCATGAAGCAAACAGCCCCGAGTATTGGTCTGGATGAAGCTATGGAAATGCTTGCCGCCCTGACGTTTATGAAAAGCGGTGCCTGATGGCCGGGGAAAACACGAATGATAGGAATTCTCCATTGGGTTGGATGGGGGAATTGACCACCCTCGTTTCCCTTGTTGAACGCCTGAAAGGGGATAATCTCGCCATTGGCGAGCTTTCGGAACTGCTGGGGGTCGAATATGCTCCCAAACCCAAAAACAGGGACATTGCCGAACCCGCCCGGACAATTATTGACCAGCGTTTGCCCCCGGAACCGGATTCCAGTGCCATACGTCCCACGGATTATCCGCCGGATAAAGCCCACTTCCGGTTCCCCTGTCTTTATGCTCTTGAAGAGAAAAATGTCGAAGATACCGCAACCATGCCGGCAGAATATGCGAGTCTCATCCCTTTTGAGGGCGGGATTGAATTTCCGCCGGTGGCCGACGAGGTCATGCCAGACCCCCTGACCGGCTGGCATCTCCTCTGGCCTTATCTGAAGCGCCTTGGCATTGAATTCAAGCAGACCCGTCAACTGGATACCCAAAAGATAATCCAAAGCGCCGTCAGACAAAAACCCCTTGAAACCATCCCGTGGAAAAAGAAAAGAGCCTGGCCCCTGGATATGGTCCTGGTTCTTGATTTTTCAAAACATTTAAGCCCCTTTTTCAATGACTTCAAAGAGCTGGCCCTCAACATGGGCCAATGGTTTCGCAATCGGCTTCACATTGTGGCCTGCCCCGACCCCAAAACCAATGCCTTTTTGTACCAGGGAGAGAGTCATGAAGGATTCCCCATAATCCGGGAAAATTTGCATCTGATCTATGCCGGAGACCTGGGATTTTTAGATAAGCAGGGCATCAACGCGGGATTCTGGCATGGGTTCGGACGCCGCATGAAACAGAAACACGTCCGGATAGATGCCCTGGTGACGGCCCATCCTTCGGACGGGATACCGGAAATGGCCAACGTGTTTTCCCTGCACTACTGGGATTCCGGTGTGATCCGTCCCGGTGGGGCTTCGGGGAATCGGGGAGCCGGTCCAGGCATGAAAAGCCGGGATCAGACTGAGATGCTTCTGGCGGCCCTGTCCCTGGCTGTTGAACTCACACCGGCCCTGATCCGGAGGGTTAGAAACCGGCTTGGGTTCAGTGTCTCCACCGAAAGTCTGGCCTGCCGTCATTTTGCCCTGGAAGGCCATGTGTTCAGGTTTCAGTGGCGCAATCCAGAGATCCGGGCAAAGTACAGCAAAAAAGCACGGAACTTGAATCTGGATCTTGACCGGATTTGGCCCCTGATTCAAGCCTTTGAATCCCGGATGCCCATGGAACTGCGTATCGAACAGCGGCAGAAGGCGGGAAAGCCCCTTGATAGAGATCAGGCGGATTTTCTAAAAAAACTGATTCTCTTTCAGCGGAACACCAATACCCCGGAAACAGAGAAAAACAGGATTATGGCCTGGGTGGGCCGGGTGGCGGACCGGGCAGGGGAAGAAACCTGGGTGCCTGAACTCAATACCCTGTACGGAATATACAATGAAACTGTCAAACCGCAAAAGGTTCCCGGCGGGGTGGATCTGACACAGGTTCCGGAATGGGTTGTAAAATCCAGGGAAGCAAGGCCGGTCTGTCTGAGTGTGAATCAAAACCGCCTGGAAATTTTTTCTTCCGGAAGGCCGGCAGACCATCCCGGATTGATCCATGAGTTATCCGCCGGTTCCAAAACCCAGGTCACTTTCAGGACAGATGAAACAGCGGTTAAACAGTCCATGCCGCTGGATAAGGCTTTTGAACTGCCGGAAAATACGGCTGAAATTGTGGTGGAAACCGAGAACGGAAGAACAACGGTTGTTATGATGCCCTGTCCGGAGTGGGCCTCGGGCATTGGACGGGACCGGTACGGACTGTTTGCCGAGGTGAAAGTAAAAGGCGTTGGTTTTATGTTGCGTTGGATTCTCCCGGGGGATTTTATGATGGGGTCTACGGAAGATGAACCGGATCGATTGTCATCGGAAGGTCCGTTGCACCGGGTGGTGTTTGAAACAGGCTTCTGGCTGGCGGAAACCGCCTGCACCCAGGAATTGTGGCAGGCCGTTACCGGGAAAAATCCAAGCAAATTTATAGAAGAAGGAGTGGAATACCCGGTGGAAAACATAAACTGGGATGATGCCTGTGAATTTATTGATGAGCTTAACCGCTTGGTTCCCGGTCTTGATATTCGTTTGCCTTCGGAAGCAGAATGGGAGTATGCTTGCCGGGCAGGAACTGACACCCCGTTCTGGTTTGGGCATGAATTGACTTCGGACAAAGCCAACTATGATGGGACCCAACCTTACAATAAAGGCCCTAAAGGGAAGTATCGTAAGAAAACGATGCCGGTGAAATCTTTTGAGCAAAACCCCTGGGGCCTGTACCAGATGCACGGAAATGTCTGGGAGTGGTGTCAAGACCGTTGGCATGATAGTTACGATGGTGCTCCGGATGACGGCAGTGCCTGGGAAGATGGTGAAGATGCGCTTCGTGTCTGTCGCGGCGGTTCCTGGTTCAACAACGGGAGGAACCTGCGTTCCGCTTGCCGCTCCTACTGGCACCTTGTCGGGCGTTACGTCTACGACGGCCTGCGTCTTGCCCGAGGTCCTCTGGGGCCGGAGGCCGGAACCGGCAGGCGCCAGACGGGTCATGGCCCTGGTGCAGCGAGGGACGAGCAAACCGGGACCGTGACCCCGGCCGGCGGTGCAAAAGGAGATTCCCAATGAAGTATAAATTTTTTAACGTACCGATATTACTATCGACCACATGAAAAAAAACCAGCAATCCGAAATATTGTCTATTTTGCCGGATATTTTTCCAGAGAACTGGGCCCACAGCTACGGCCAGGACCACTATGGGATTTGGCAGGGAATTTATGTCAATAGTATTGATGTCCGATTCCGCTGGATACCGCCGGGCGAGTTTATGATGGGATCTCCTGGAGATGAACCTGAACGAAATGATGATGAAGGGCCTTTGCATCGGGTGGTGTTTGAAAAAGGGTTTTGGCTTGCAGATACCGCCTGTACCCAGGAAGTATGGCAGGCCGTTATCGGGAAAAACCCAAGCAGATTTAAAGAAGAAGAACCTGAACACCCGGTGGAAAACGTGAGCTGGGATGATGCCAATGCGTTTATTGACAGGCTCAACAGTTTGGTTTCCGGGCTTGGGGCCCGATTGCCCTCGGAGGCGGAGTGGGAGTATGCCTGCCGGGCAGGAACAGACACCCCGTTCTGGTTTGGACGTGAACTGACCCCGGACAAAGCCAACTATGATGGAACTCGACCTTATAATAAAGGTCCCAAAGGGGAGTACCGTGAAAAAACTGTGCCGGTGAAATTTTATGAGCAAAATCCCTGGGGCCTGTACCAGATGCACGGCAATGTATGGGAGTGGTGTCAAGATCGCTGGCATGACAATTACAACGGTGCCCCGGATGACGGCAGTGCCTGGGAGGATGGTCACACTAATTATCACGTCTGTCGCGGCGGTTCCTGGTTCTCCGACGGGGGGGGCCTGCGTTCCGCTTTCCGCGACCGCAGGCTCCATGCTGTTCTCAACGACGACCGCGGCCTGCGTCTTGCCCGAGGTCCTCAAGACCGGTCAGGCTGAGGCACCGGCCGGAGGCCGGGCAAAGGAGCGAGGGACGAGCGAAAGAAAGGGTCAAATATGCAAGACCTGCCCCCTAAGATCCAGGTGCGCCGGTCCCGCTTTTTGTATGGACTTAATCTGACCTCCCCTGATACAGATGAAACAGCGCGACCTGGAAGCGCGCTCCCGGGATGCCGACACGGAATTGACCTCCTGGAGCCCGCCGGTGCCGGTGAAACTGGCGGCAGCCGTATCACGACTTTTTCTTACGGGAAGAAAAATAGATGGCTACGCCCATCAAGCCGAATATGTATCCGATGCCGCCAACAATTTCATTCATGGTCGGGCCTTTTTGCTCCAGGTCTGCCACCATTCTGGTCAACGGCGTAATTTTTTTATCCAGCGCTTTTGTTACGGCCTTTTCCACGATGGCTTCAAGCTGGACCGGGTCAATGGAGGCTGCCGGGTGTACCGCCTGTCCAGGATCTGTCTTCCCTGCGGGTTCAGGCAAAGGTCTCTGTGCATCCCGGGCTGAGGCGGGTTCATCTATATCTTCAAGGGGAATGGTCCATTCGGCCTTATGTCCCATGCCGGCAATGAGTTCAATGCGCATGGCTGTTTTTGCCGGGATGGGAAATGAAAATTCACCTTTTTGATTGGTCCGGGTGCGCAAAAGTTCTTTTCCGTTCAAATCCCAGACAATAATTTCTGAGTTCCGTACTTTTTTCCCGCCGCTGAATTTGCTTTCTCCCAGAACGGTGTTTCCTTCCACCCAAGCAAATACCGTGACCTTATGTGCCAGGGCAGTGCCCCTTGAAAGAAAGAAAAAAAGGATCAGACAGGAAAATCTCATAAAATATTTTCGATACATTATTTTGTTTACCATTAAAAATAGTCGTAATATGAAGATTATACCTGCTTTTCAACCATTTTTGCTCTATTGTCCAATGCGGCCTGCTGCTGCGCCGCAGGCCATTTGGGCAGGAGTTCGGGTTGCACCTTTTTAAGAAAACCCATACAGAAAATCGTCACAAGGCCCTCTATGAACATCACCGGAACATGGGCTATAACAACGGCCCAGGCCACCTCTAAAAAACTTTCCTGGGTAAACATCAGGGCTGTACCGACAAGCAGGCTGCTGAAAAAAACGCTTAAAAATCCACAGGCAAAGCAGGCG
>NZ_JBFXHE010000327.1:0-5059 GCF_050177295.1 Desulfobacter sp. | reverse complement strand
ACATGCTGCGATGGGAACTAAATCAACAGGCTCATTAATTCATCAACGGCCTGGTCATCCCGGGCATCATAGAGTTTCCATACCGTATGATTTACGAGTCCCACACTCCGAAGCATTTCTGCCACATAGGTTGCCAGGACTGATTTCCTGTGCCCCTCTATTGCCGAATTCTGAAAACATACCGCCCAGTCACTTTCCACATGTTCATTTTTGCAAAGAAAAATAGCATGATGACTGTTTTCATTTGTCTTGGAAAGTTCGGATATCTCTTTCAAAATCTCATGGAGGGCATGAGTCTCACTGATACTGTAGACACGAACTATGATCATCTCTGTCCGGCTTTCAGCTGTTTTTTTCATTAGTTATGCGCTCTCCTGTAAAAAACGGTGTGCCCTTTTCATAACCAAACCTTTACTGTTAGTTTCTTCAAGTCATAACTATACGTGGGCGTTGCCAAATTTATGCCAATATCGTAATACCCTGATGAGCAGGCCTTTTTAGGCATGTGACACCATATAAGGCATAATTTTATGCCATATGAGGTGTCTTGTGGTATAAACACCGGATATGGGGCGCTTGTTAAAGGAGGGATTTATGACATCAAAAGAACAGGATTTTTTTTACCAGGCAACCATGCGGATTTGCGGCAACCTCAATGTGGATGCAATGCTGTCCGACTGTTATGCGTTCATTGAAAAATTCATTCCGACAAACGCTTTGATCATGGCACTTTATAATCTGGAGGCCAAAATCTCAGAGGCGCTCTCCATCGTTGCAGATCCGGAACTGGACCTGAACATGAAAACCATGCCATTGACATCGGAAGCCATCACTCATTTTAAAAATCTTGAAAAAAAAGACCCCATACATTCTAATTTTATTATTAATAATCCCTGGGAAGATCCGGTGGGTAAAATTGGCTGGGAGGCTTTGGGAAAGAAAGAATTATCATATATATTCTCCCTGCTGAAAGTGGGGGAGGAAAAAATGGGCTTAGTAGCCTTGATCGCAAAGGGATATGATAGGTACTCAAGGCATGATCTCGAATTGTTCAGCCTGTTAAGGGGACCATTTGCGATTGCCATGGCAAATGCACAGAAACACCAGGAAGTGATTCGCCTGAAAGAGATATTGGCCGATGACAACCGGTATTTAACAAGGCAGATGTCAAAAGCAGTCGGAGACGAGATCATCGGGAAAGACTTTGGCCTCCGGGATGTTATGGAGATGGTCAGACAGGTTGCCCCCCTTTCCAGTCAAGTATTGTTGCTTGGGGAAACAGGTGTTGGAAAGGAAGTGATTGCCAACACCATTCACCGCACATCTGCAAGATCGAACGGTCCGTTCATTAAGGTCAATTGCGGGGCAATTCCCGAATCCCTTGTGGACAGCGAATTATTCGGCCATGAAAAAGGGGCATTTACAGGTGCGGTCAAGCAAAGGCGGGGATGCTTTGAAAGAGCCCACGGCGGAACAATCTTCCTGGATGAAATCGGTGAGCTTCCCCTTAAAGTCCAGGTCAGGCTTTTGCGGGTCCTCCAGATGAGGGAAATTGAGAGGATTGGGGGAGCCCGTCCGGTTCCCGTGGATATCCGTATCATTACCGCCACCCACCGGGATTTGCCGGAAATGGTCCGCAAAGGCATATTCAGGGAAGATCTCTGGTTCCGGCTGAATGTATTTCCTATTACCATCCCGCCCCTACGGCATAGGAAGATGGACATTCCAGCCTTGATCAATTTTTTTGTACTCCGTAAATCAAAAGAGATGAATCTTCTCGTAACGAACAAGCTAGAACCTGGGTGTATGGAAAAGCTTCAAGAATACCATTGGCCTGGCAATGTCAGGGAATTGGAAAATATTGTGGAACGGGCACTGATCCGAAGTTCGGCCAGTCCGGGGGAAAAATATCTGCGCTTTGATGAACCAGACCGTTCTTCCGGTCAAAACGTTGCCGCACCTATCGTCTCACGGGACACCCTCCCGGTTCTGAAGATGGATGCAGCCATGAAAACTCATATCGAATCCGTTCTTGATCTGACCAACGGAAAAATCCAGGGTGATGACGGAGCAGCCTCTCTGTTGGGATTACCCCCCAGCACGCTGCGCAATCGGATGCGCAAGTTAGGCGTAATCTATGGAAAGGCAAGGAAGGGCCGGTAAAAAAATCAACTGGTCCCGGCTTGATTTTATCAGGCATGCATTTTGCGATATTTGCAATTGACTGTATACACAAGATATTATTCAGGAGCATTCCAATGTTTGAAGATAACATTCAGGAAAAATGCCGAATGATGAGGCAATACTCTGGCATATAGAAAAGCATTAGTTCTCGAAATAATGGAAAAGTTTTACCTCTAAGCGTTTTATTAATTCCATTTTACCAGCGGGAGCCGTCTCGTTGTAAAGCACTTCAGAGATTTCTATAAAGGCATTCAGTATCTTGGGATCAAATCCCTGTGCCTCCTTGGTCAAAATTTTAATGGCATCCCCATAAGAAAAAGCTTGCTTATAGGGGCGCTGGGAGGTGAGGGCATCAAAGACATCCACCACTGCAAAAATTCGAGCTGTCAGTGGTATCTGTTCCCCTGCCGTCCCAAAAGGGTACCCACTGCCGTCATATCTTTCATGGTGAAACAGGATGACCTCCCTGGCGTCTGCCAGCCAGCGAATATCTTTGACGATCTGCTCTCCCAGCTCCACGTGGGTCTGCATCACATTGAACTCTTCTTCCGTGAGTTTGCCGTGCTTGAGTAGAATATTATCACTGATCCCGATTTTGCCCACATCATGAAGAAAAGCGCCTTTAACAAGGCTTCGGATGGATGCAGTGGACATTTTTACATGCTCAGCCAAGCAGAGACTATAGTAGGTGACCCGGTAGTTATGTTCATCGGTATCGCTGTCCCGTTTGGCAATAGCGTTGCCAAGGGCAAGAATGGTGTGAAGGTGGCTCTCACGCAATTCACGACTGATTCCCTGAAGCTTTCGGTAGAAATTGTAGGTCAGCGGATAGAGGACCAGAGTCATGGTCAAAATCGTACTGATGTTCATTATCAGTGCCATGGTCCGTGTTTGCTTTAATCGATCCAATATGTTCGGATCAACCTCGACCATGATGTCCATAAACCCGAGCAGTGTTTGGTCATGGTAAAGCGGGCTGAAAATCCGGAGATAAAGATCATCCTGAAACTCAATGAAAATATATTCCTCATCATCGACCAGGGAAAACACCTTCCCCCAAAATCTTTTTCCCTTGCTTACAGCAGGAAAGTCCGGCTCGCTGACATAATGAAAGATGTCATGCTTGCTTGTATCGTAACCGTCCAGCATCACAACACGAAAGTGGGTAAGCTTTTGGTGTAATAGCTCAATTACATGCTCAAAAAGTTTGGAGTCCTTTTTGCTTAAAGGCCGGATTCGCTCTTCAATAAAGCTAGGGCCTACTTTTTTCGCTTGCAGAAACAACTCCTGTTTGATCTGGCGGGTTTGGTAGAGATAGACCATCCCACCCCAAAACAGAAGCAGTAAGATCGTGCAACCCGTTATGCGCCAAAAGAAGATAGAGAGTAATTTTTTACTGCCAGTGCCGTTTTTCATAGAATAATCAATAGCTTTATCAGCAGTTGGGCGGCCCACCGGGCCGCCATTGGCCTATATTTTTCAAAAAAAAGTGGCTTGATTCTAATCAAGAATTGTTTGGCAGTCAAATTCAAAAATTCGGACAGCGAGTAAGCAAATGGCATATATTTTGAGTATATGATTCTGATATTGAACCTTCCCACAGCAGGGGCCAGCAACAGATTTATCGACTACCAGGGGTTTTCGGTTTTCCACGGCCGGAGCGACGGGACCAGTATCGGACCTGATACTGTTGACGCATATGAATGGACTACGTTCAACTATACACTGGGAAAAAACCTGACCACTTGGGCCGCTTTTGAAACCCTGCTCGGGGCCGGTCACCTGGAAACCGAACATTACGGGGATACCGAAACCCTGGAGGTCAGGGTGCTTACCGAAGTTCATTATAAATTCCTTTTTTTAAAATTCGGAGCAGGAATCGCTCATCTTTTCGACGATAGTAATCTTCCCGGTCCTCTATCTCAGCCAGGGTGGAGGCATGGTATGGATATTGTGGATGGAAAACAGGCAGGGAACTCCATACTGCCTTGCCATGGCCGGGATCAGGCCTGTCATCCAGTCGTTGCAGTGGATAATGTCCGGTTTTACCCTGGGGATGATATTAATGACGATATAAGTGTGAACCGTTTTGCTATTAACTCTTGTTCCATGACAAAAGCATATCATTGTAAAGATTATTTTGTGATACCTCCTTATGGCACCATATAAGGCATAATTTGATGGCATATATGATGCTTTGTGATATAAACACCGGATATGGTGCGCTTACTAAGGAATTAATTTATGATAGCAAAAGAACAGGATTTTATCAGGACCACCAAACTCATTTAACTGACTTCTGACATGCTTTTCCAAAAACGAACATAAGTATTTAATTTTATTGAGACAAAAAATGGACATTAAAATTCATCCAAAACCATTGATAATCAAGGGGAACAGCAACTATTTTTCATGAAAATACGCATTTATTAAAGGATTTATGGATATTTTAAGATTGGTCTGATTTTTGCGATGGTAAAAGGTGGGACACACCCGAAATTACTGGGATGAGGGCATTGCCTACAGTCGTCGTGATCTGTCGATGACTGTTGTAAAGCGATGTCCGGTTTTTGACACTTTCGTGTAAATAATGATCAACATATAGGGAATTTTATGGGAAACATTAAGTTTTACAAAAGCATTCAATTTAAACTCCTATTGACAATCAGTATTATTATTGTGATCGGTGTTAGTTCCATCCTGGCATCCGATTATCTGTATTCAGCACAAAAATTGTCTGACGATTTGTTTGATGAGATGAAAAACAATTACCACCAGGTCATTGACTATATCGACAATGCTTCGCTCAATGCGATGAATCTCGCTATGTGGGTGGCCGACACAGAAACTATTCAACAAATGTTCAAAAAAGAGG
>NZ_JBFXHE010000326.1:0-5067 GCF_050177295.1 Desulfobacter sp. | reverse complement strand
ATTGCCCGAAATTTGGCCTCGCTGCGCCTCATCTCTTCCTGGGCAGACTCCAGGCTGGTTATTTTTTCCCCGAGGCGACGCTTCAGCACATAACTGATGACCAGAAGGCCTGAAATCAGTAACACCATAAAAACGGCAGCCACAACAAGGTTGGTGACGGTTTGGGGATGCCATCCGGGATTGATCTGCAACGATATCCAGCGTTTTTGTGCGGCGTCAAGGGCGTGGGCGGGAACGGCGGAAAGCGCCTTTGTCATGGCACTGATGAGAAGCGGATAGTGACGGCTTATTCCGATGCGCCAGGAGAAACTGTAAGGGGTATCGCCGGCCACCTTTAAATTTGGAATACCTTCCTTCTGGATATAATAACCGGCCACGGCCAGATTTTCCACATAGGCATCCACCTGGCCGAAGGAGGTGGCTCGCAGGGCCCGGACCACATCCGGCATTGGTATAAGATCAAACTGCCTATCCGTTAATTTTCGCAGATACTCTTCCGTGGCATACCCTGACACCACAGCCACCCTCAGACCGCCGATATCCGATAATGACAGCGGCTTCTGAACAGCTGTCGAGCTAATAATAACAACGGGCGATGATGCATAGGACGCGGTAAAACCTGCATAACGTTCCCGCTCGGCCGTTGCCACAATGGTTGGCGCCACCGCACACATCCCGTTCTTCAGGGCGGAAAGATGCTGGTTCCAGTCATTTGAGGCATGTTTGATGAAGGTTACGCCCATCTGTTCTTCAATCAGGGCGATGACATCTGCCCCCATGCCTTTAAATTCGCCTGATTTCGAGGCAAATTCAATGGGCGGAAAGTCCGTGTTATACCAGAGAACCAATTTGTCCGGATTCTGTTTTATCCAGTTTTTTTCCTCATCGGACAGGGTGAGTGCAGCGCTTGTTTCCGCAAAGAATATGAGCAGGTATGTCACCGCCAGAACAAGGCATAATGCCATTGATATCAGCCGGCGTCCCACTGTGTTACAGATCATGGCGTTTATTACAGTTAACATATTTAAGCATTAAACCATTTGCGAATAAAATGACATAGATTTTTTCAGGCCTTTTTAACATGCGCGCCCAGGTCGAAGTGTTAAATTCTTGTTAAAAATCCGGATAAAAAGGCAGGCAAAATTAAGAAGTTAGCTTTTTTTGCATTTTGTAATTATTGATCCCGGGTTGCAATCCATTTTTTGCCAGTATAGATTATATCTTTAAACACGTTTATATGAAACTAGAGACAAGATACAAGAAACAAGAGGGCGAAGCGCCTGCGGCGCCCATTTTAGCCCTGAATTGTTGAAGTCTTTAGTTTCATTGTTTGTTGTGGGCTTGCGGCCCATGGCTGTTATATAGAAACAACATGAAAAAAGAACCTATTCTGTTTCCCAAAAAATCACACTCTCTTTTAACCTTAATCACCGGGTCGGTCGTTATCACGATAAGCCTGTTACTATTGCCGGGTGCCTGCTTCATCCAAAAATCATTTGAAGATAAGCTCGAAATCGAAAAGCTGGAGGATCTCAATCAAATCAACGCGTGTTGGGCATCAAACCTTGACCGCTGGTTAATCGATGCCAAGAACAGCATCCTCCGTTTCTCAACGTTGGTATCAAACCTGCCGGAATCAGACAACCCGGACAATACTGCCGTTTTTGATACCATTGTTGCATCAAGTGAGGATGGTTCGCTCAGGTCGAACCGCGCATCATTTTCCCCTGCAAGCGAGCCGGGCATCTGGATTCCTGACGGGTCCTCCTTAGACCCCCGGACAAAATTTTTTTTTGTTGAGGCAAAGAGCGTGACTCAACATTTCGGACACGGCGCATTAAGCAACTTTGAAAACACCTGGATACTTCCTAAACAGGGGGGAATCGTAATATTCTGGCCAAACGAACCTGAATTTATTTACGAAGCGACCAACAACATAGATTACACCGCTTCCCCGTGGGTGACCCTGACCCGGCCGGACAGGAATCCAAAAGGTCTCCCGCAATTGACAAAAGTATCCTATGACCCTGCTACCGGTATCCGAATGGTCAGTATTGTTGCCCCGTATTACCGGCAGGGAAAATGGGCGGGCGCTGTTGGCCACGACTTCCCCATATCAGGATTGGCAAGACAGATGGAGGGGTTAAAACTGCACCACGAAATTGCCCAATTCGTGATAGGGCATGATGGAACGATTTTAATATCCGATCAATTTTCAGAAGAGATAAAGCCATCCAATGGTCATTTTCAGATAGACGACACCCATGATGACGCCTTAAAAAATGTTTTTGATGCCAATATAAACAATTCCCCCCTGACATTTCCCGGTAACATTGTCCGTGACGGGAATCGTATTTTCATGATCCATCACGTTAAAGAAGCGGACTGTTTATTGATTAATATTATCCCTGAAGACACCCTTTTGACGATTGTAAGAAGATCCTACCGGGCAATATGGATGTTGGGTGGATTAGCCCTGCTGCTGCTCACGTTAATTCCGGTTGTGGTTATTTCCCGCATGGTTCTCCCGCCTGTCAATCGGCTTGTCTCGGGCATAAAAAAGGTAAGCGAAGGGAACCTGGGTTACCGGTTTGTCCAGTCCGGTTCAAAAGAATTCTGTTATATCTCAGATGCGTTGGACAACATGGTCCGGCGCATCTCATCTTCAATAGAGAAAGACAGACGCAAGGAGGCGTCATTAAAGAAGAGTGAAGAGCGGTTTCGCCATCTTTTTCAAATGGCCCCCCTGCCCCTGATGGAATTATCCAAGGATGGCAGAGGTATCGATATCAACGCCTGTTTTACTGAAATATTGGGCTATACGATAGAAGATATCCCAACCATTGATAATTGGTGGGAAAAAGCCTATCCAGACCCTGGGTATCGCAAGCAGACCATGACCACCTGGCATGCCATGGTCGAACAGGCTCAAACAGAAAAGACCAAAATCCAGGATGCTGAATATCAGGTTGTAACCAAAGACGGTTCAGTTCGAACCCTGCTGATTGGTGCAAGCCTGATTTTTGAACGGATTCTCGTCAGTCTTTTTGATATCACCGAGCGTAAAAAGACAGAAGAAAAATTGCGGCAATCTGAAGAAAAATTCTCAAAGATTTTTTCAATGGCTCCGTCCCTTGTTGCCATTACCGGTTTGGAAGACGGTCGTATCATTGACGCCAACAATGGATTTGAAGATATAACAGGATGGAAAAGAGACGAGGTTATCGGACGAACCCCTACCGAAATGAATTTCTGGGCACCACCCACTTTCCGAACGGAAATGGTAGCAGGCTTGAAGGTCGGTAAGGATCTATTTAATAAAGAGGTGCAATTCAGGCGCAAGGACGGCAGTCTGCGTATGGGGCTGTATTCAGCCCGACTCATACGCCTGTCAGGGGTGGTATCGATTCTGTCCGTTCTCCAGGACATTACGAAAATAAAGAAGATGAAAGAAGATCAACAAAAATTGCAAAACCAGCTCTTTCAAGCTCAGAAAATGGAAGCTATCGGGTTGCTGGCCGGTGGCATTGCACATGATTTCAACAATATTCTTTCAGCACTGTTTGGGTTTGCCCAGCTTGCCAAAATGGAAGCCGGCGATAATGAAACCCTGAAAAAATATCTGGATTCAGTCTCTACAGCCGGCCTGAGGGCAAGGGATCTTGTCGGCCATATTCTTACGTTCAGCAGGAGATCCGATGTCAAAAGGCAAGAGATATTTATCGACCCGATCATCAAGGAGACCTTGAAATTCATCCGGGCATCCTTGCCGTCCAATATCCGGATTCACCAGGACTTGAGGGTGAAACATGCCAGGGTAATGGGAGATGCGACCCAAATTCATCAGGTTTTGATGAATCTGTTTACCAATGCGGGGCACGCCATGAAAAACAAGGGCGGAAAGCTTGAGGTGGTGCTTGACATGATCGCCATCGACCAGACCGACACCAGGCAATTTAATAAGATTAAACCGGGACTGTATTACTGCCTGATGATTTCCGATACCGGCTGCGGCATTCCACAAGCCATTATTGACCGGATATTTGAACCGTTTTTTACCACAAAAAACAGGGAAGAAGGTACCGGTATGGGGCTTTCCACTGTTTTCGGCATACTGAAAGAAATGAATGGGGGGATCTCCGTATACAGCGAGGAAGGAATCGGCACCACCTTCAAGGTACTCATACCGGTTCATGAGCAAAACGGCGGGTTGAACACAACGCCTTTGGGAAGTAAACTGATATCAGGAACGGGGAACATCCTGATCGTGGATGATGAGGAACCCATCGTACAAAGCAGTCAGGCGATTTTATCCACTCTTGGATATATGGTTACCGGAACCACCCGCAGCCGGGAGGCGCTGGGAAAGATTGAAAAAAAACCAAAATTTTTTGATCTGGTCTTAACAGATATGACGATGCCTGAAATGGACGGCCTTACACTCGCCCGCCGGATCAAGTCAATCAACCCTGAAATTCCCATTGTCCTGTGCACGGGCTTCAGTCATGTATTGACAAAAGAGATGTGCCGCTCCGTCGGCATCTGTGATATGATCATGAAACCCATGATTGCCGGTGAACTATCCAACGCCGTATATAGGGCCTTGAAAAAGAGGCCTGGAAAGGAAACACGTGATTCGCGTTCTGATCATTGATGATGACCCGGAGATTTGTCTGTTTTTTGAAACCATTTTTGAAAAAATGGGGTGCGAAACGGTCACGGCCAAAAGAATCAATGAAGCCAAAAAGCTGAGTACCAGCAGCAATTATGACATTATTCTGCTTGATCTTGAACTGCCTGACGGAAACGGGCTTGACATTATGCCGGATCTGGTGAATTTACCGTCTTCCCCGGAAATTATTATCATTACCGGCACCGGAGATGCCAGGGGTGCTGAAATCGCATTTAAAAACGGGGCATGGGATTTTGTACAAAAACCCTTGGCTCATGTTGCGTTTCAAGGTCTTATTTGACCAAAAGCTCGACAAGCGAATGGAGCAAGGCCTTTCCTCGCTTGCCAGCGTTATGAACGAACTCAAAAAAACCAAGATAAAAAGGGAGCTTCTC
>NZ_JBFXHE010000325.1:0-5082 GCF_050177295.1 Desulfobacter sp. | reverse complement strand
CGTTCCCCCAATCATCCCCGGATCAAGATCTGTCACTGAAGTCAGAAGATGAAAACCGTCCATCTGGGTATTGATATCTAGTCTCTCCATTTTTTAACCACCAGGGCAGCGTTTTGACCGCCAAACCCGAAATTCTGGAGAAGCAGGGTATTAAAAAAAGTTTCCCGGTTCTCTGCGGTGAAGTTCAGATAGGGGGAGGATGGATTTTTTAGATTTCTTACGGCGGGAAGAATCCCCTTTTTCATAAGGCAGAGACCAATTGCAAGTTCCACCACTCCGCAGGCCGTGGAAAGATGGCCGATCCAGGATTTCAATGCTATGATCTGCGGGGATTTTTGGGCAAACATCCGTTCCATAAGGGCCGTCTCCATTGCATCATTGAGTTGGGTTCCCGTGCCGTGAGTGGAGACCACATCAATCTTATCAAATGGGAGTTCTGCCTGTGTAAGGGCCTTTTGTACGGCCTTTTCCATCCAGATCCCGGAGGACTCCGGGGCTGTCATGTTTCCACCGTCCATGGATGCGCCGGCCCCTGCAACCTCTGCCAGAATATCGGCACCCCTTTTTTTTGCATGATCCAGGGATTCAAGAATCACAAATCCGCCCCCCTCACCCATGACAAACCCCTTGCGGTCAAGATCAAAGGGACGATAAACCTTGGCTGGATCTCCCTTTTCCGTACAAAGGGCTCCGGCCATCTTGTATGCCAGGGCAGCTCCCGGATTGATCCGGCTGTCGCCTCCCCCTGCCAGGGCCAGATCAAGATTGCCGTTCCTGATTTTTTGAAACGCCTCCCCCACCACCTGAAGCGTGGTGGCGCAGGCAGTGCTTATGGTGAAGCTTTCTCCGTGGATACCCACAAGATCTGCAATGGCTGCAGCAGCTGTATTCGGGAGAAATTTCAGAATCCAGAGCGCGGAACGCGCTTCCCGGTCAAGGTTTGGACCCGCACCGGTGAAGAGCCCCGCATTTTCAAGCATATTACCGGACAGGCCGGAGCCTTTGACGGCCCTGAGGGCTGCAGCCACACCAAGGGCGGCTCCCCGGTTGAGATAACGGGCGTTTTTATATCTTCCGGTATTGGTTTTCAGGTTAAAATCCGGCACCTGTGCAACCACCAGATCAAGGTCAAAGTCTGCCCTTTTAAAAGCGGTCCTGTTCTCCACCATGGCAGAGATCACCTCCTTTCCGCTGTTCCCCAGGGGTGAGAAAAAAGCGGACCCGGTAATTACGACACGCGGTTTCATCTAAACCTTCCTATAGATCTCCATGGGTTGTTTTCGTTCCGGGGCAACCGGATATTCATCCGGGAATCCCGCAGTTAAAAAGCATCGAATCAACAGATTTTCACTCCCGGGGATGGCGTTCTCTCTCTTAAGGAAATGGAGGGGTGCAGTCAAGATACAGGTTCCCAGGCCAAGCGCCACCGCTTTTAACATAAATAACTGGAGAGAAAGTCCCAAAGAGATATCGCATCCCATGGTTTCAAGCGCTTTACCCCCCATGAGTCCCGCACGGTTCAATCTTGCGGAAAAACTGTCTCCTTGTGTTTCCACACCCACGGCAAACAGGGCCGGTGCATGGAACATGAACCGGGAGTAACGCCAATAGTGATTCAAAATGTTGATGGCTTTCCGGGGTTTTTCCAGGGACTTCGCCTGGACCAGCATATTCCGGTATCCTGTTTCCATATTTTTGAAAATCCCCTGGCGTAATTCAGAAGAAACCATGTGAAGATATCTCACCGGCTGGCTGTTGGATGGAGAAGGGGCATTTCCGGCCGAGGCCACCATATCCAGGATATGGGATTCGGGAACCTTCTCACCGGTATATTTTCTGATGCTTCTCCTGGCCGCCACCAAAGAGTCAAAGTCTGTGGTCATCAGCATAAATAGTCCACATAGGAAACAATATCCCGAACCTTCAGGACCGGTCCCTCATTTAACTCATCCAGCATCTCTTCCACGCGTTCCTGCTTAAGGTGGGGAAGTTTTTCCACAATTTCAAGTACAGGGTTCAGGCCGTTTTCCCCTGCATCCAAGATGATGCTCCGCAGCTTTCTCAGGAAAATATCATCGTCCTGAACCTCGATCTGAAATTTTAAAGAAAGTTCCAGGGCCACCTCCAGAAGATCAATGGATTCCGCAGTAAGCTCCCGCATAAGGTAACTGTCCGGAAAAATCTCCTCTTTATCAAAATCTAAAATCTCCGCCAGGATCTCCCTGACTTTTTCAAAGGTACTCATTTGCAATACTCCTTATTTTCCGCAGCTCATACCGCCGTCCATGGTAAGATTCACCCCGTTAAAGGCAATGCCCGTGTCAGACAAAAAGAAAACCAGGGTCTTGGCAAGCGTTGCCTCTGAAATAAAACAGGCTCCGGGAATCTTCTTTAACAGCGTTGGCCGATTCTTTTCAATAAATTTGTCTCCCCGTCCCGACGCCACATATCCTGGCCTGAGACTTATGGTGGTGATCCCCCTTGCGGCAAGTTCAAGCCCGACATTCCTGTAAATCCCCTCGGCCGCAAGCTTTGACGATGCATACAGCCCCTGTCCCTTTCCCGGCATGCCTGCCGCAACAGAGGAAACAAAAATCATCCTGCCGAAACGTTTTCTGACCATGGAACGGGAGACCAGGCGAACCAATTGGGCCCGGGCTGCAATATTCTCGGCCATATACTGGGAGAGCGTCTCTGGATTTGCCGAAGCCACCAGAGTCTCGTAATCCCCCTGGGCCAAATCCACCATATAGTTGATGTCGGTTCTTTCTGAAAAAATATCCCCCATCTTTCCAGGCAGGCCAAAGTCAAGGAAGGTGGTGTCATATCGGCCCTTCCACCCAGAGAGGCTCTCTTTTATTTTCTTTTCTCCTTTACTGTTCCTGAATGTCAGGATGGGGAAAAGATCCTCACTGATCAAAAGGGGGGCAAGCGCAAGGGCGATCCCGCAGCTGCCGCCGGTTATCAACACATTTTTTCCAGCAAAGTTAAGATTCATAAGACAAGAGTCCCGGTAACAAGCACCCGGCTTTTATCAAAAAGCCTGCACCTGATCACCTTATCATTTTTTGTCATTTCATATTGGTACGCTCCGGGGGAGACAAAGTGTTTGAACCTGAAATTTTCGGCTTGAACCGGATTTCCTGGATACGCCAAAACCCCATGGAGCCGGAGAAAGGCGTGAATAATCAAGCTTCCAGGAACCACGGGCTTTCCCGGGAAATGATCCCTGTATATCCTGTCTTCGGGGTCAAAAAAAAGAGTGCCGGTATGGAGGAAAGCTCTTTTCATCTAAGCCGATACCCTGGGACCAAGCGCTTTGATCATCTTTTATGAAAATAACTTTCCGCCGTTTCCAGGTTGTGGCGGCTCTCTGATGTAGGGGGTCGGATCAGGGATACCGGATTCGGCAAATCCTTTTTTGCGGTGCAGGCAGGAGTCGCATCTGCCGCAGGAACGGCCTTGATCGTCCGGATCATAGCAGGAGATGGTCAGGCTGTAGTCCACGCCCAAACCATGTCCGGTGGTGATTATTTCGGATTTTGACATGTGGATCAAAGGGGTTTCAATGGTTAAAACCGTCTCATTTGTCACCCCGGTTTTTGTGGCCAGGTTGGCCATGATCTGGAAGGCTTCTATAAACTTTGGCCTGCAGTCCGGGTATCCTGAATAATCCACGGCTGTGACACCGATGAAAATGGCTTCGGCCCTGAGCACCTCGGCCCAGGCCATGGCATAGGATAAAAAGATGGTGTTTCTGGCTGGTACATAGGTGACAGGAATCCGGGTTTTATCAATCTGCGACACATCTTCGTGTTTGGGCACGGCAATGTCGCCGGTGAGCGCAGAGCCACCGAACTGGCGCAGGTCAATGTCCACGATTTTATGGTCAATGGTTCCCAGGTGACGGGCCACTTTCTTTGCGCATTCCAACTCCACGCTGTGGCGCTGGCCGTACCTGAAGCTTAAACTGTAAATATTGTACCCCCTGTCCCTGGCAATGGCCATGGCAGTGGTGGAGTCAATGCCGCCTGATGAAAGAACAACAGCTTTTTTTGTCATGGGTTATACGCCTCTTAAATCCGGATCCCAGATGAGTTTGTGTTGTTGAAGGGACAGTCTTGCACCCAGCCTGTCTTTAAGTATCCATGCGGCCAGGTCCGCAAGGTCAATCCGGCCAAAAACCGGACAGATGTGGATCTTCTCTCTGGGATGGTCCATAAGGCGCGTCTGAATGACGGATGCGGCATAGTCATAGTCCTGCCTTGATCCCACCACAAATTTGATTTCATCACAGTCTGTCATGTGATTGAAGTTGTCGAAAAGAAATGATCCGGCTTCACCGGATAAGGGGCACTTGACATCCATGATGCGGATACAGGCGGGATCCACGGACGCAATGCTTTGGCTTCCATTGGTTTCCAGCAGCACCTGAAATCCTTTTTCCAGAAGTAGGGATATCAGTGCAGGCGTCTGGGCCTGAATCAAGGGCTCTCCACCGGTAATTTCAACCATGGGACAGCCAAAGGCCATCACCTGGTCCACGATCTGGTTTATGCCCATGGGAGTGGATTGTACTTCTGCATACGTCGTGTCGCACCAGGAACAGGACAGGTTGCACCCGGACAGCCGGACAAACACGCAGGCAAGGCCTGCCCGGGTGGATTCGCCCTGCAGGCTGTAAAAAATCTCGCAGATGTCCAGGGACACTTATATCTCCTGGTAGGATGATCCGCAGCCCGGACTTTCAAATACCATGATTTTTTTGACCTTGATGAATTCGGTGTTCAGACGCCTGGACAATTCCGAGTAAAGAAATTTGGCCAGATTTTCAGCCGTGGGATTGATGGCTCCGAATTCGGCAACCTCATTCAGGTTGGTGTGATCCAGTTTGCTTAAAACATCCTTGACCACACTTTTAACATCCCTGAAATCTATGCCCATGCCCAGCTGGTTGAGTTTGGTGCATCGTATGTGCGCTTCGACAACCCAGTTATGGCCGTGAAGATTTGAGCAGTTGCCGTCATAGCCCCTCAGGGAATGGGCTGCTGCAAAATGGTCCTGGACACAAATGTCATATAT
>NZ_JBFXHE010000324.1:0-5096 GCF_050177295.1 Desulfobacter sp. | reverse complement strand
CGTCGATGCTATGGAATATTTAACATCCAGCATCTTAGACAACGGATTCTTTTGGACACTTTAGGGGCTGACCTGGTTATTACAAATTAGGGTGAGTGTCAACCACGGAAAAGCTCGGAGAGCCAAAATTATCTGTTTCATACTATAATTTCTAAAAATTTAATCATCTTTTTTTGTGGAATAAAGAGATAAATATGCAAAAGTTTTTAATCAATACAGAGGCGTTAAGCACAGATAAGGCCGTCATCCATGGTCAGGACGCAAAACATATATGCAAGGTACTCAGGCTTAAGCCCAAAGACACCATTTCCATGACCAATGGCCATGGCACTGATTTTACAGGTAGTATAGATAAGATCTCTCCTGAATGTGTTGAAATTTCCATTTTAAGTGAAAAAAAAAGCCTCACGGAATCGAATCTCGATCTGACTTTGTGTACTGCCATGCTCAAACACAACAAGATGGATGAGATTATTAAACAGATTACCCAGCTTGGAGTCACTCGCTGGATTCCTTTTTATTGTAAAAGATCCATTCCATTGTCAGGCCCAAATAGGGAAAAAAAACACATTGAGCGGTGGCAGACCATTGCCAGGGAGTCTTTGAAGCAATGTAGAAGATCCTGCCTTGTTGAAATTATGCCTCCCATGGATTTTGAACAGGTCCTGGCCTTTTCAAAAGGCTGTTCACACAGATTCGCTTTCTGGGAAGCATCGGACCGGCCCTTTGCCGGATCGGCTCCCGGAGAGAACAACAAAGCTGTTGTCCTGATCGGGCCGGAGGGCGGATTTGAAGAGGAAGAGGTCAGAAGTGCCGTTGAATCGGGATTTATAGGTTACTCCCTTGGACCCAGGATTTTAAGGGCAGAAACAGCAGCCGTCTGTGCCTGTGGTTTAATCCAGTATCTGCTGGGTGATATGGGAGGGTGTTTAAAATAATATTCTTAATGCTTGTATAATTTTTTGCTTGACTTGAACGGTTAAAGAACATATAAATTTGTCGTTGTTTGATGTGCCCAGGTAGCTCAGTCGGTAGAGCAGGGGACTGAAAATCCCCGTGTCAGCAGTTCAATTCTGTTCCTGGGCACCACGTTATTATAAAAGCTTTCAGCGGTTTTCGTTGAAAGCTTTTTTGATTTATACACCATGAGGATCGGGCCAGACGCTCGATTGTTTTCCGGTTTGTGGATGGCAGGAGGCATGCGAATGCTTTGCCGCAGAACATTTTATATGTTAACCATATTCTGTAAAAAAGGTGGGCCCAATGCACAGATACTGCATTGGGCCCACCTTTTTTTATCTTTCTATACTATGAGGTATACGTATTACAAAAACAGGTAACAGGAAATAAGGCCTGTTATTGACATGGTGATGGTGTACGGCAGTGCAAGCCAAACCATTCGGCCATAGGAGAGTCTGATGACGGGTGCCAAGGCTGAAGTCAGTAAGAACAGGAAAGCTGCCTGACCATTTGGCGTTGCCACACTCGGGATGTTTGTTCCGGTATTGATTGCAACGGCCAGGTTGTCAAAATGATGGATAACTTCGTGTGCTTTGGCAGCAGCGTCTGCCGGAAGGGCAGCCAGCACGTCAGCCCGGACAAGTTCCGGGTTGGTAAGTTTGTCCATCAGTTCCTGTCCGGTCATACCAATATCGGGGATCTGTGCAAGCACATTGACAAAATGCATCTTTGTTTCCGTAATATATACGGTGGCAACAAAAACATTGTCAGAAATCGATGATAATAAACCGTTTGCAATATAGTATGCCCCAAGCTGTAGATGGCCATGAAGACCGAGAACAAAATGCATGATGGGGTCGAAAAGATGTTGTTCGTGAATCACCGCAACAATGGAGAAAAAGACAATCAGCAGCGCAGTAAACGGCAGGGCTTCCGTAAATGCCTGTCCAAAATGGTGTTCGTCGGTAATTCCGTTCAGAGAGGTCAGGAAGATGATGACGGATAGTCCGATCAGACCTACCGCGGCAAGATGGAAGGCAAGGGCAAGGATCAGCCAGATACCCGCAATGGCCTGTATAACAAGTCTGACCTTGCCTTTGGTTCCTTGTTTTTCTTCCATTTTGACTGCGGTTTCCAGCAGGTGGGAACGGATGTTGCCGGGCATTTCAACGCCATAGCCGAACCAGTGCATTTTCTCCAGTCCATAACAGGTCCCAAGCCCGACAATGAGGACGGGGATGGAGACCGGTGCAACTTCGAGAAAGAAGTCAACAAAGTGCCAGCCCATCTGGTGGCCGATCAGCAGGTTCTGGGGTTCCCCAACCAGGGTACAGACACCGCCCAGAGCGGTACCCACAGCACCATGCATCATCAAGTTGCGCAAAAAACCCCGAAACTGAACCAGGTCATCCCGTTTTGCCATTTGGCATGCGTTATCGTCGGTGAGATCATGTTCGCAGGTGCTGTCTTTTCCCGAGGCATACCGGTGGTAGACATTGTAAAAACCATATGCAACCGCGATGATGACCGCTGTAACGGTCAACGCATCAAGGAAAGCGGACAGAAAAGCGCCGGCAAAACAGAAAAGCAACGCAATCACAACTTTAGACTGCACCCGCACAAGTATCCGAGTGAAGGTGAACTGCAAAAATTCCTTCATGAAATAGATGCCTGCAACCATAAACATCAGAAGAAGGATAACCTCAAAATTGGCCAGTGCTTCGTGGTAAACGGTTTCGGGTTTGGCCATACCCATGATAATGGCTTCAATCGCCAGAAGACCGCCCGAAGGTAACGGGTAGCATTTCAGTGCCATGGCCAGGGTAAAAATGAATTCTCCAATGAGTACCCAGCCTGTAATAAAAGGGCCGGCGGTAATAAGGAGAATGGGGTTGATAATTAGGAACACTATAATAGCAAGCTTGTACCATATGGGAGCATTTCCTAAAAAGTTTTTTACAAAGGCGTTGAACATGGTCGGATCCTCACAATTAGTATTAGGAACAACAGGTTATAAGTTATACATTTGTTACAAGTTATGCCTTCTAACATCCTATGTGCAAAAATTCAACAGAGTATTCAACGTTGGCGCATTAATTTAGCCGGAATTTGAAGAGAGAAAGATGGTTTTGGAATTTATGAAAGCAGGGTCGGCAATCATCCTTCCGGTACTGCAGTGAAGTCGCTCTACCGGCTATTTTTTTTGAAAAGGGTTACGCCACATCCGATAAGGGGAGTTCATTACGATTTTTCCAAGTAGATGGGCTGCAGCCGGCGTGGTCATAATAAAAAACAACATAATACCGACAACCCGGGAGGTTACAGCCGTATCCGTGAAAAACAGGGCGACCGCAAGCACGATCATTCCGATACCAAAGGTGCCCGCCTTAGTCGCAGCATGGGTCCGCATGTAGATGTCCGGCATTCTGAGAACACCCAGGGCAGCCATAAGGGTAAAAAAAGTACCGGTGATAAGGCAGATGGCCATCAGGATTTCCATGGAGGCTCCTCCTTGCTTTTTTTGGATTGAATCAGCCGGGATTTCATGAATGCCACAAAAGCCACGGTGCCCACAAACATCACCAGGGCCAGTGTGATTGCGATGTCCAGAAAAGCGGTTTGTCCGCTGGTAATGGTAAACACGGCAATGAAACTGATGGTAATGGACCCGATCAAGTCCATGGCGATGAGCCGGTCTGCGTGTGTCGGGCCTATAATCAGACGAATAAATGCCAGCACAAAGCTGACCAGCAATCCGGTGAAGGTAATGGTCACAGCCATGGTCATCAAATCACCCACGTGTCACCTCCAGCAGTTTTTTTTCCAGTCCGTTTTTAATCCCGGAAATGACGGCATTGTGATCCTGGGCAAACATGGCGTGCACAATGAGATGGGATTTCTCCTCTGTGATATCCAGACTGAGTGTCCCGGGGGTTAACGAGACCATATTGGCAAGCAGGGTGATCTCAACATCCGTTTTTGCATCCAAGGGAATATGAACAATGTCCGGGACACTTTTAGGGGTCGGCGTCAGTACCTCCCAGGCAACCCGTAAAACCGATATCGTCATTTCATAATGAAAATAAACCACCAGAACAACTGAAGCCTTCAATCGTCTGAAATAAGATTTGTCCTGGCCAAAGGGGCGTGTCAGCCACAGGCAGCCCAGGCCCAGCAGGAAACCGATAGCAAAATCAGTGATGCCGTAGGCATTGTTGACCAGGACCCAGGCACCGGCAAATAACAGATTGAGAACAAAATAAATCATCATCTGTCTCCCAGTACGGCCTTGACGTAAAGAATCGGATCAAGAAGCTGAACCGCGGCGCGGTCGGCATACTGAAAAAAAGGTTCTGCAAAAAGCCCTATGATTATCGTAATCAGGGCAAAAATGGCTATGGGCACCAGATATAAACCTGTTTCTCTAAAGCTCACCGACGGGGACGGTGTTACGTCGTTCGGTGCCGCCTCCCAGAACACCTGGTTCCATATTTTTAACATGGAGTAAACCGTGAGAACCCCGACAAAAAGCGCGGTTGCGGCCAGTATGGTGTGACCGGTTTCAAGACTTGCCCGGACAACTGCAAATTTACTCCAGAAACCGGAGAGAGGAGGAAAACCGGCCAGTGAGAATGCCGGTATCAAAAACAAAACGGCGACCAAAGGCACGGATCGGTAGACACCGCCCATTTGTGACAGATGGTCACTGCCGAGTTTGCGGTTTAAAAAACCACCGATGAGAAAGAGGTTTGCCTTTACGATGATATGATGGATCAGATAAAGGATGGAACCGGCCAGGGCCAGCCGAGTATAAAGCGCAAGACCGATGATGATATACCCGACCTGACTGATGATATGAAAAGATAGGATCTTTTTTATGGTGAAACGGCCGGCAGCCCCCAAAACACCTGTCAGCATGGTCAGACCGGACAACACAATTAAAATGGTCTGCCAGATGGTTCCTTCAAAAGGAAGGACAAGGGTGAATATCCGCATCATGGCATAAATGCCGACTTTGGTCAGCAGGCCGGCAAAAAGAGCTGCAATACTGCTGGGAAGGGTGTGGTAGGAGGCCGGAAGCCATGCAAACACAGGAAACAGGGCTGATTTAACCGAAAAAGAAAATAAAAACAGAC
>NZ_JBFXHE010000323.1:0-5106 GCF_050177295.1 Desulfobacter sp. | reverse complement strand
TGATATCTACCCAAATTTTATACATTTCTTTTTGATTTTTGGCAACAACTGAGATTGAGGTCAGAGTAAGAATTATTCGTCGCCGCTAACAGTGGGAGCAGATATAGGGGTTGAAGTTATGAATTCCAGTATGAATTCCAGGGACACCATACATAAAGGCTCACCCATTAAAGGCCGGGTCAAAAGAAAAAAACACCTCCCCGTGAAAAAAAAATCAGGAGAATGGGGTTAGAGTAACAATTATTACACCTTGACTCTCCATAGTAAACTGTCTAAAATTTGTTCCATGAACAATGAAAACACTACCAGCATGAACGATGTGAGCAATCCCCATGACAAGCTCTTCCGGGAGACATGGAGCAACCTTGAAAATGCCAGGAGTTTTCTGCATCACTACCTGCCGCACCATGTATTGCGCCTGATGGATCTTGACACCCTTGAAATCAGCAAGGACAGCTTTGTGGAAAAGGAGCTGTCGGATTACTATTCAGATATGCTTTACAAGGTGATGTTGTCGGGAAAGCCCGGTTTTGTCCATGTGCTGTTTGAGCACAAGAGCTATTATGATAAGCATGTGCATCTCCAGATCCTGGAATACATGGTGAAGATATGGCGCCTTTTTATAAAGCAGCAGAAGAAAAAAGAAGCTCTGCCCATTGTGATCCCGCTTTTGATCTGCCATGGAAAGAGGTCCTGGCCTGAAGATAAAGTCCGGTTATCTTCGCTTTTGTCAGGTCCTGTGGATGAGCTGTCAGGCTATATCCCTGATTTTGGCTTTCACCTCCATGATCTGACCCGTTTCACAGATAAAGATATAAAAGGAACGGTCATGGCAAGGGTGGTGCTGTTGCTTTTCAAGCATGTGTTTGACCCGGATTTGCAGAAAAAATTGCCGACCATATTGTCGCTCATGAAGAGCTTGATGGAAAAGGAGACCGGGCTTCAATATCTTGAAACAGTGCTTCGGTATTTGTTTAATACAATGGATGACATATCCGCTGAAGCAATCAGGGAAGTTGCCGAGCAGGCGCTTTCCGCAAAGGAAGGAGCGTATATCATGACACTTGCCGAAAGACTTCGTAAAGAAGGGGAAATCAGGGGTAAGCTTGAAGGCAAACTTGAAGGGTTGACGGATGCCATTGAACTGGGGATGATCCTTAAATTCCCGGATCAGGTTGACCAAGTAATGGCAGAGGTAAAAAAAATCAAGGATCTTGATACCCTCATAAAAATTAAGGAAGCCATTAAAACGGCAAAGGATGTTTCTGAAATTTTATAAGGGGAGATGTGAATTCCAGGGACACCAGGAGATTGGCAGGGCGAATTCGGGTAGAGTAGAGCACTGATTCGGCCGGTTTCTTCAGCCCTTTTTATATTCGAGACGTCTTCCCGCACGCGGCTAATAGGTGTTCCAAAGGCCTTGCATCCTCAGTGCTCCCTCATCAAACCGTGCATACGGTTCTCCCGTACACGGCTTTCCGATGTTCTTCATTGTAAGGCTTGCGCCCTTTTCCACTTTGCGTAAGTTGGGATTCTATACTGTTGATGGGGTAACCCCTTGATTGTTACCCTTGATTTGCCAGATTCGGGGTTGGGCTATGCTAACCACTTGAAATAAATTTAAATTTGATTTAATATCCCCTCCATATCAAGGCTATAATCGATTTTTTAGAGTCAACAACACTGATTGAAAAGGGTACGCTTTGGCCAGAAGTAAACGACATTATATCCCAGGTCATACTTGGCATATCACCCATCAATGCCATAAACGCGAATTTTTGCTGAAATTTTCAAAAGACCGTCATAGATGGATTCAATGGCTTTTTGAAGCCAAGCGCCGATACGGGTTAACTATATTAAACTATGTTGTAACTTTAAATTATCATCATCATGTTCTTCTTCTCACCCGCACGGGAACAGCCGACAGCAAACCATTTTCAATGATAGCAATTGTCAATCCTATAACGCAAATATTAAGGAGAAACATAGATGGTGACCCTGACAGGAGAAAATCTTTTAAATTCCATCATTGAAACGACTGGCGTGGAGATTAACGTCCTTATCTTCAATACTTTGTCTGTGAAACTGCAGCAGATGATTGATAATGGAACTTACAGTAAACTGGCTGCCGCCATCGCCATGAGCGGTTTCAGTACCGCGATAAATGATGTCACGACGATCGGCGAATTAAGCAGTACTGTTGAAACAAATGCAGCGCTCATTGAAGCAACATCTCATGATACCAACAATGACGATGCCGATCTAATGACAGCAGCCCTGGGCAAAAGTATCACAATTCCCGACATAGACTATGATAATCTGCTATCCCTTGATAATTATATCATAGCGGCTTTGTATGAAGGCGACAGCTGGCTGAATTTCCAGGATTCCTCTGATCCCATTACCTACAACTTCAACGAAATCTTACCGCCGGAGTATATCGATACCGACGACACAGCAGGTTGGCAGCCGCTGACGTCCATTGTGCGGAATGTCGCAGATGAGGTGATGTCCACCACCGACTGGATTATTCTGCCTGATATTGAAAAAGTTTCCATCAGTGGCCAGATACGGTTCAATATGGTGGAAACCGATGCAGGTACCGCTGCTTATGCCTATTTTCCGGGTTCCCGTGTGGGCGGCGATATCTTTCTGGGCCTTCATATCGGTACGGACACAGAAAGCGGAAATATAGAACCTTACGGCGCCGGCCGAAGCACTATTGTCCATGAGCTGGGTCATGCGCTGGGATTGGCCCATCCGTTCGAAGGAGCATCCATATTGCCTGCCGGTGAAGACCACAGCGCCAACACAGTGATGTCTTATACAGATTTTCGACCGTGGGTGCCGCAATTTTCAGGAACCCTGACCGGATCAGGCAGCGAGGTGAGTGTTTCATATCGCATGGTGACACCGGATCAATTTATGCTTTATGATATCGCGGCGCTCCAGGCGGTTTACGGCCCTGACACGAATTCCCGGCCATCCGATACGACATATACTTTTGGATATGCGCCTTTTTATACCAGCATCTGGGATGCAGGCGGGGATGATGTTCTGGATTTCAGCGGTACTGGATACTATAACGTGATAGATCTGACTCCCGGCACCCACAGTGATATCAATTTTAGGGATATTGATACTCAGATTGCCGACCAGCAGGCCGTGTACCAAAGCCAGTTGGGCACCTGCTATTACGACGACTGGGTGGCAGATGTATTCACCGGCCAAAGCGCCAATATTTACACAGGAGAAAACGCCCTGGGAATTGCCTGGGGAACTATCATCGAAAATGTGATCGGTGGCCCTGCGGGTAACCGAATTACTGACAATGCCCAGGACAATTCTCTGACGGGCAGTACAGCCGATGACCTCTTCTATCTGGGGGCGGGCGGTTTTGATACGGTTGTGGGCGGCGGCGGATATGATCTGGTGGTGCTGGAACAATACATCATGGATCAGGTGGAATTGGGGTTTTTCGAGGATTTTGTGCTCCTGGTTGGAGATGACTTTTCCGTTCAGATGCAAGGGATTGCGGGGATTCAGTTTGCAGATCGGCTATACACAATAGTGTGAACGGGCAGGGCTAACCTTCCGAGTCCTTTACACTATGGTGGCGTAGTTTTTTATGACGTTGTATCGTTTCGGTAAATATTTTCATATAATGTTTTGAAACAGCAGGTAAATAATAGTCAGAAGCCATTTCAAGGGCTTTGTTCCCCAACGCGCTCCTTTGGGAATCATCCCCAAGGAGCGCCAAAGCTGAATTGGCCCATTCCTGGGGATCATTACTGTTGATCAAAATTCCGTTGACATTATGATCTATAATTTCATTGACGTAGCATCGGTTTGAAGCAATTACCGTACAGCCTCTGATCAAAAGTTCCAAAAGCCCCCAGTTGCCGCTGCCGTATTGTACCGGATATAAAAACAGGTCAATTTTGTGGAGGAGATCAGAATATTCCGGGTAAGGCAATTTACCGGTCAGGGTGAAGTGTTTTCCGTTCAATTTATGGGTTTTAAATAAGTGGTCAATAAAGGTGATTGGATTCCCTTTTCCATATTTTTTTTCGAGGAAGACCCCTTCATAGCCATATGTTGTTGACTTTGGATCACCAATAACTACAAAGTGAATCTTTTGATTGGATCTACTCAGGTGTTCGGCCGTTTTAATGAAGACTTCCAACCCTTTAGCCGAACTGAGATCCCTGGCTGCAAAACCGATTGTTTTCACGCCTTTCGGCAGTTGGATATTGGCCGGTTCCCGCTGGGCAATTTTATTGAGATCAAATCCTTCAAACTGGACCACTATACTGGATTGAAGTTTTCTGGGAAACATTTTTTTCGCATGTTCACTGGGCACGATGGTTTGTTGGCTTTTCATCACCTGATAATAGGAGAGCATCTGCATGTTTTTGTCAGTCAGCCGTTGTGCCTCCGTGGGTGGATATTTTGCGTCCCAGCCGTGGTCGGCGTAGGATGGAAACTCAATGTAAGTAATGATGGGAATGTCAAATTCGTCAAAAATCAGATGCGGCGATGCCCAGGAGCCATGGGCAACGATTATGTCTATCCTAAGAAATTTGATTATTTTTTTTAGTCCCCGAAATAACCCCGCACCAACTTTCCCTGCCCGTTCTACTTTACCGGAATAATAACAACTGTTGGGAGCCATCATATTCCCTACCGGCATTAGCGGTATAAGATTTCTATACCGATGCTTGTTGCGTTCTATATTGCCGGGGGTTGTCATATAATAGGCGTTTGCGGTTCCCGTGGTGTTCAAATACTCACACAAATCACTGAACTGGGCAGGGCAAACTGCATGAACAAATAAAATATTGGGTTTCATGGAGCTTTCTTTTTTTTTGCCTTCCTTATTTTTGTACCGGGGCAATGAATTTTGAAAAGTTCGACAATGAATCATTCACTTCATAGACCATTTTCATGGTACCGTTTTTCACATATTCCGCAAGTGGCTTATCATCCATTGCATGCAATTTTTTCATATCAATACCTTTAAACCCTTGAATGCTTTTTTCCGCCTGATTGACACGATACTTATAAGCCCGGTCAACAATCAGTCCCTGTTTATCAAGCGATTTA
>NZ_JBFXHE010000322.1:0-5119 GCF_050177295.1 Desulfobacter sp. | reverse complement strand
AAATATTCGGTCGCCCAAGTCGTTGGATTTATCAAGGGCAAAAGTGCGATCCATATAGCACGCAATTATTTGGGCCATCGAAGAAATTTTACCGGCCAGCAATTTTGGGCCGGAGGTATCATGTTTCAACCGTTGGTCGAGATGAAGCTACTATTCGTGAATATATCCATTCTCAGGAGAAAGAGGATAAACGTTTGGAGCAACTGAGCTTGTTCAAATAGGCACGCCACCTTTTAGGTGGCCAATAAAATAACCGCTTTGAGCGGTTCATAAATTCAAGCCTCCGGCTCTGCCGGAGGTACTTGACTCCAGATATTCTCTCTCTGGAATTGAAATATATGGCTGTGAGTCAGGGGCAGATCAATAAGCTGGCCATCTATTTGATGGGTTGAAGATGTTGACAAATTTCTACAAGAAGATCCCATGCTTTTTCTTGTATCAAAGTTTTTTGGTCGTGTCCCGTTTTTTTTTAAAAAAAAAGAGGAGTAATAAAAATTACTAACCCGAATATTTACACTGGTTTCAACTCAATCCCCCAGACATCAAGACTTCCACAACCCTCACCTGCTCTTCAGCCGTCAAATAGGGATGCATAGGCAGGCTGAAAATACACCGGCTCAAATTTTCTGATACCGGGAAATCCCCGGCCTGATATCCCAGATCCCTAAATGCGGTCTGAAGATGTAGCGGGGTCTGATAATAAACCGCTGTCGGGATTCCTGAAGCTTTTAATTTGGCCTGAATTTCTTCCCGGTCCGCTTCGTTTTCTACAACCACTGAGTACTGGGCCCAGGCACTGGCATACCCGTTGGGCACGAAGGGAAACTTTAACCCCACCTCGCCCTTGCGTGCAATTAACTCTGAATACCTTCGGGCCACAGTATTTCGCTTTTGTATCTCCCCTGGAAAAATCGGCAGCTTGGCCAGAAGTACCGCAGCCTGGATTGTATCTATCCGCCCGTTAATTCCCACGCGGACATTGTCATATTTATCTGCTCCTTTTCCATGAACCCGGATGGACTTCAACTTTTTCGCGATCTCATCAGAATCGGTAAATACAGCCCCTCCATCCCCATAACACCCTAAAGGCTTTGCCGGAAAAAACGAGGTGCATCCGATGTCCCCTAAGCTTCCTGCCGGGCGGCCTTTATACAATCCTCCAAAGGACTGGGCCGCATCCTCAATCACCACAAGGCTCTTTTCTTCAGCAATTCGGTTAATTCTATCATAATCGCAGGGCAGCCCGAACAGATCCACAGGAATTACTGCCTTGGGGACCAGTCCCCTGCCATCCTGCCTCGTCTGTTCAACTGCCTCAAGCAGCTTCCGGGGATCCAGATTAAAGGTCACCGGATCAACCTCCGCGAACACCGGGGTCGCCCCCAGTAACCGCACCGCCTCAGCCGTGGCGATAAAGGTAAACGGAGAGGTGATCACCGCATCCCCGGGTCCGATCCCATACGCCATCAGCGCCATTATAAGGGCATCGGTCCCCGAAGAACAGGAGACGGCATGCCTCACCCCCGCTATTTCAGCCAGCTGTTCCTCAAGCTCTCCCACCTCGGGCCCCATGATATATTTGCCGTGCTGCAGCACCTTCCGGATATTGGCCTCAATCTCCGGCAGAATTTTCCGCTGCTGGGCAGCCAGATCCACAAAGGCGATCTCTCTTCCGCCCTCCAGATGAGGATAGGACTTACCGCAGACATGGCAGGTCATCTGGCTGTTCAGCTTTTCCCCGCATTCGCACATCCATCCGCTCTGCCGGGCAGGATTTCCCATTACCAGGGCATAATCCGGCACATCTTTGGTAACCACAGCCCCAGCCCCCACAAACGCATAGCGCCCGATGGTGATTCCGCATATAATAGTGGCATTGGCCCCGATGGACGCCCCTTTTTTCACTATGGTGGGCCGGATCTCATCCATCCGCCGAATGGCCGACCGGGGATTGAATACATTGGTAAACACCATAGACGGTCCGCAGAACACCTCATCCTCCAGGATCACCCCCTTGTAAACAGAGACATTATTCTGGATTTTGCACTTGTTTCCCACCGTCACATTAGGCCCCACCACCACATTCTGCCCAATGTTACAGTCCTGCCCCACCTCAGTATCTGTCAGCACATGGGAAAAATGCCAGATCTTTGTTCCCTCTCCGATCCGGGCACCCTCATCCACCACAGCCGTATCATGCACAAAGGCCTGAGTCATCTTCAAATCCCTCCTTTATACAAACAGATGCTTTTCCCCGCGCATCAGCGCAGGTTTTGTATTCCGGATGGCGTAAACAGTTTCAATACTCGGCCGGGCCTCATCCAGCCCGAACCCGTTCCCATTGATGATTTCCTGGTAACTCACCGTATGCAACTCCGTGAACCCCTTGCTGAACTCCACTTCCTCCCCATTCACGGTAATGGACCGGTAGGTTCGCTGTCCGGTTGCCCGGACATCTTGAGGCAAAGTATTTTCATCCACACTTAAAAACCATCTCACTCTTGCATTTTCCAAGTCCAGATATCCGGCAGCTTTGTGGGGTTCATACACATGCACCACATTCATCTGCACCTTCCCGAAAATCCAGATCAACATATCGAAAAAATGAATTCCGATATTGCTTGCAATCCCCCCTGACTTGGCCTCATCACCTTTCCAGGATATAAAATACCACTTCCCCCGGCTGGTAATATAAGTCAAATTAATTTCATGCTTTTTATCAGACGCTTCCGCCGCTATTTTTTTCTTGAGCTCAATCAATGCCGGATGCAGCCGTAGTTGCAGAATATTATACACATGGAATCCTGTATCTTTCTCCATCTCCTCAAGCCCGTCAAGGTTCCAGGGGTTCAACACCAGCGGCTTTTCACAGATCGCATCCGCCCCATTTCGCATGGCAAACCGGATGTGGGCATCGTGCAGATAATTTGGAGAGCAGATGCTCACATAATCAATAGCACCCCCCTGCCGCTTCTTTTTATCCACATGCCGGTCAAACCGCTCAAACTCCGTAAAAAAATGGGCCTCCGGAAAATAAGAATCAATTACACCCACACTGTCATGTGGATCCAGCACCGCGGTCAGAAGATTCCCCGTGTCCTTAATTGCTCTCATATGCCGGGGCGCCACATAACCGGCCCCGCCAATCAACGCAAACCGCTTCATATAACCGTTCCTCATCAGTTAAACCGGAATATCCTGTTTCTCCGGGATTTAGATTCTACATAGAAACCAATCCACGGTTTCTTCAAGCCCCTCTTGTAATGTCCGCCCCGGTGCCCACTTAAGCATGGTTTTTGCCTTGGATATGTCAGCCCAGGAACGGGGCACATCTGCTTTCAGAGGAGGACCGAAACGGATATCCGGTTGAATCCCCGCCTTTTCCTTAAGTATATCTGCAAGCATTGCCGCCATGTCGCTCACCGAAGTCTCAATTTGTGTGGATATCTGGAAAATCTCTCCGCCACAGGGGGAATACGCGGCGGCTATGATGGCAGATACGATGTCCTGGATATGAATAAAATCACGGGTCTGAGTTCCATCGCCATTGATTGTCCATGGCTTCCCGCCCAGGGCTTGGCGGATGAAAAGGGCAACCACGCTGCCCTTGCGCATGGACAGGGGGCCATAGACGTTGCTGAAACGAAGGGCTATGGTTTTCAAATCATAGGCTCCGTAATATGCGCTGCAGTACGCTTCACCCGCCATTTTGCCGGCACCGTAGGGAGATATAGGCCGGCATATTGATTGTTCTGTAATGGGGGGCTCGGCCTGGCCTATGGGTGCTGAAGATGAAGCAAACACAAAAGAAGCAATTCCGTTTTTCCTGGCCGCTTCCAGATAGTTAACCAGACCGGCAACGTTACACTCCATGTCCATGACCGGATTCCGGAGCGAAGCCTGTACACCTGTGTTCGCTGCAAGGTGGACGATCACGTCGGCCCCTGCAGCGGCCTTCATGGCTGTTTTCAAATCACGGATATCAGCAGCCAGAAGTTCCACGCCCGGATCAGCCATGGGAAGAATGATATTGTCCAGAATGCGCACCGGCGTTACCTCTTCAATATCTTTCCGGGAGCCTCCGGACAGGTTGTCTATCACACGGATGGACAGATTTGGCCTCTGGGCCAACAGAGTTTTTATCAGGGAGGTTCCGACAAATCCGCAGCCCCCGGTGATCAGCCAGTGCTGAAAATCCTTCACCATTTGACCCCCTTGAAAATGATCTCTTTTCGGATGGCGGCCCGGTTTTCCTCCACCACCTTGAACATGCCGTCGAGCACGTCGTCGGTCAAGTAATGGGGCGTGACGCCCAGTTCGATTAAGCCATGGTAACTAGGGTTGTAGTAATGCTCTTCTGCCTCTTTGCGAGGGTTCTCCAGGTGCTGTACGGTAACGTTATGGCCGTGGCGGCGACCGGCTGCGGCAATCATTTCGGCCAGTTCATTGACCGTGAATGTCTCCATAATCTGGTTGAAGATGCGCAGTTCTCCAGGACCGGCTGGTAATTCTACAGCCTTTGCCACGCACTGCAAGGTGTCAAGGATATTCAGGTAGCCGCGTGTCTGCCCGCCTTTGCCGTACACTGTCAGCGGATGACCGATCACGGACTGCACGATGAAGCGGTTGATAACGGTTCCAAATATTTCATCGTAGTTGAAAATTGTTCGAAACCGGGTGTCGATCAAGGTTTCCTTTGTTTCGATGCCATAGACCGGCCCTTGCATGAGATCAGTGACGCGCAGGTCCCACATGCGAACCCCGAACCAGAGCAGATCCGTGTCCATGATTTTGGTGGTATGGTAGATAGAGCCGGCTTGCCTGGGGAAGAGAAAACGGCCCTGGCGGCCTTTATGTTCGATGTCGATCCAGCCTTCTTCGATATCAATGTTCGGCGTACCGTACTCCCCCATGGTACCGAGTTTGACGATGTGCGTGTCAGGAGCAAGATCCCGGATGGCGAACATGAGATTGTTGGTGACCAGCAGGTTGTTGGAGATGGTGGTGTTGGCACGCTTGTAATCCATCAGAGAATAGGGTGCTGACGGTTGTTCCGCATAATGGATGACGGCTTCGGGGATGCCGCAGTATTTTGGATCCGCTGCCCATTGATAAATCA
>NZ_JBFXHE010000321.1:0-5128 GCF_050177295.1 Desulfobacter sp. | reverse complement strand
TACATCCCCTTTAAGGAGGAGCGATGCGTATATATGCAGTTGCGGACATTCACGGAACACCCGAACATATGGAATCCATTTACAGGATTTTAGACCAGTACCATCCGGAGTTGATTGTTATTCCTGGTGATATGACCCATTTTTTCAACTGGTCCACGGTCCTTTCCCAGCTTGACAGCCTGCCGGTTCCCGTTCTGGTGGTCCGGGGAAATACGGATTTTAAACGCATTGAACCCCGGATACAAAAAGCAGCCAACATCAAGCTGTTAACGGAAACGCCCCTTCAGATCAGAGGCTTCTCTTTTGTGGGGGTTTCCGGAACCCTGCCCTTGCCCTTTGCCAACAGGATCTGCCTGAATGAAAAAAAACGGATTGCCGCCCTTCCCTGTCCCATGGCACCGGACACGGTACTGGTAGTCCACACGCCGCCAAAGGGGGCGTGTGACCTTGTGGTCAAAAAAATCCATGCCGGAAGTCTGAACCTGGCCCGGTTTATCAAAGCCGCAGCTCCGAGCCTTGTGCTTTGCGGCCATATCCACGAAGATTTCGGGCTTAAAACCCTTCATCAAAGTACCGTGGTGAACTGCGCCATAGAAGGTCCGGGGTCAGGGGCCGTCATTGACCTTGAAAAAAATGAGTGCCCCAGGGTTAATCTCTTGCAACCGGAAACACCGCAGCGTTAAAAGGTAACTTCTCAAAAACTATGTGGTAAAAATAATGAAAAAGCTCAATCCAGGTGCAGGCCCCTGCAGGCGTTGGCGCCGTCTTCTGAGGGCAGGGCCTCATTGAATATTTCCAGCAGTTTGACGGTTTGTTTGGCCATCATGACGCAATTGCCGGAAATGGCGTAGTACATGATGCTCAGGCGTGTCTTTGAGGACCCCTCCCTGATCCTGGCAATCTGATTGGCATTGTATTCATCCACAAGATCCCTAAGATAGTGGAATCTTGAACCGATGTGGTTGCAGTCCACAATATCATTTTTATTGAATGCGATTTCAACCTGTTCAAAAATGAAAAGAATTTCTGTCTTGACCTCCTTGAGTTCCTCAATCTGGACGGGTAAAAGCCCCTTGTGCCGGTTTGCCACATGCATGGCGGACCTGATCACCGTATCCCTGTACCCATCGTTTATTTTCTGAAGGCGCCGGATAATCTGGTAATAGTTGAAAGATCCCTTGCGATCCGTACGCTGCAAAAGGCGTAATACCTTAAAGATATTTGCAATAATGATATTGCTGCTCATCTGGAACTGCTTGACCTTCCTGCGCTGTTCCCTTAAGGTCTCCAGATCCTCTTGAAACAGCGCATCAAAGGCAGTCCCTAAAGAGAGCCTTATGCTTTGAAGATGAAGGGCGATATGGCCGAATGTTGCTGAAACAGAAGAATGGAAATCTTCCACTTCTTCAAGATGGTAAATGGTGATTTCCTCCTTGGTTTTTTCATTACCTTCGTGACGCTTTTTGTTTTTAAGGATCATAAAAAATAGAAATATCATCAGGCCGACCACGCCGGGTATTTTGAAATAATAGATGATATTGCCGCAGATAAAGGAGGCCACAAAGGCAATAAGGGCGGTCATGAACCAGCCGCCGATGACTGTTAAAACACCGGTGATACGGTACACGGCGCTTTCCCTGCCCCAGGCCTGGTCAGAGAAGGAAGAACCCATGGCCACCATAAACGTCACATACGTGGTGGACAAAGGCAGCTTCAGTGAAGTGGCCAGGGAAACCACGGCAGATGCCACCATCAGGTTTACAGACGCACGCAGCAGATCAAAAGATGGTTTTTCCTTTACCCCGGCATGGGAGTTTTCGGGGACAGGGCTGAGTCTTCTGGCCACAATCCTGCCGATAATGGGCGGTGACACAGCCTGGACAGAGACAAACAGACTGTGGAACAGGTTGACAATGCGCCTGGACAGCCAGACAGATTCAAACCGCTCCATGCCTTCATCCTGCTGGCCCAGGCTGATTTCTGTTTCGGTCACTGTTCTAGCCTTGCGTGATACCCACAGGGTTATTACCATGATGATGCCTGCAATAAGCATGATAAAAGTCTGGGTGTGAATTTTTCCCCCCAGTGCCCCCATGGTGATATGCATGGGATCAGATGAGGCAATAGCAGTTTTAAAGGCATTGAGGCCTGCCAGGGGGACACCGATAAAATTGACAAGATCATTGGCTGCAAAGGCCATGGCCAGAGCAAATGTGCCCACAAGGACAATGGGTTTAAAAATATTTATTTTGAATGCATTGATAAGAATCTGAAGGATAATGGCAGAGATGGCGAAAATACCACCCATGATAATCAAAGAGTGGCTTTTTATCCATGTCTCCATCTGTGGATCCATGAACGTTGCCCCTTTGGCCCCTTTTACAAAAATAAAAAAGGTAATGGAGGTAAGGGCCAGGCCACCCCAGAGCGCACCGTAATACTTCAGTTGTTTTTCATAATTAAAGGTAAAGATAAGTCTGGATATAAACTGAACAGTTGCACCCGAGGCAAATGCCACGATAATAGATAATAATATCCCAAAGATTATCGCGATGGCTTTGGCAGAGTTAATATAATCCACAAGCCCAAGACCAGAATCCGCATGGGCGGCCAGTTTTATCATGGACAGGGCCACAGCAGACCCCAGGAGTTCAAATACAATGGATACTGTTGTGGAGGTCGGCAGCCCATATGTGTTGAAAAGATCCAAAAGCAGGATATCCGTAAGCATGACTGCCAGAAACATGATCAGAAGTTCGGGCATGGTAAACAGTTCGGGATGAAAAATACCTTTCCGGGCAACCTCCATCATGCCTTCGGAAAAAGTAACGCCGGCCAGAATGCCGGCACTTGCAATAATCATGATTATTTTAAAGGGCGCTGCCTTGGATCCGATTGAGGAGGTTAGAAAATTAACCGCATCATTGGTGACTCCGACAATCAGATCAAAAATGGCAAACAGGATCAGCATACCTACGATGACATAGCATATTTCAATGCCCATGGTGATTTTCTTTCCTTTGTGAAGGTTGGATATCTACGGGCCGGAGTACTCCGTCCGATTTATCAGAATTGCAATCCTAACATTATTCTCATGCTTTGCTAATATTTTGCTTCTTTATAAGGCTTTTGACCCTGATTTGGCAAGGGGTTTATCAACCGGTAGAGGGGCGTGACTGTTTTGTGTGTCATCTGTAGTGGTTTAAGGATGGTGGGGATGGTTAGGAACGGTTCTTCAGGGATAGAATCATGTCGTAAACCTTGGGCTTAGGGATGTTGGCAAGTCCGGCCACCTTTTTTGCAAGTTCGCCGGTCCGCATATTCTGATTCAGGCCATCCATGATCATGGCCTCCATCTGGTCTAAAGACAAGCCGGCTGGGTGTTCATTTTCTCCATTGATAAACAGGACGCATTCGCCTTTGATGGTTTCCCTCTCCTCAAGGGTGGATAGAATAATGGATAGGGGGCCGCGAATAAACTCCTCATACTGTTTTGTCAATTCCCTGGCAAGACAGGCCTGGCGGTCGCCAAACGCGGTTATAGCCGAAGATATCAGCCGGATCACACGCCGGGGGGATTCATAAAATATCAGTGTGGCTTTGTAACGGGCAGCATCATTAAGGAAGCTGTCCAGACGGCCCTGTTTTTTAGGCGGAAAGCCCAGGAAAAAAAAGGTGTCGGTTGGCAGGCCGGATGCGCTCAATCCGGTCACCGCAGCATTGCATCCGGGAACCGGAACAATGGGAATGCCTTTTTTGTGGGCCTGGGAAACCAGACGAAAACCGGGATCTGAAATTAAAGGGGTGCCTGCATCGCTGATCAAGGCAATTGTGGTACCGTTTTCAAGCCGTTGGATCAGGTCATGTGCCCTTGCAGTTTCATTGTACTCATGGCAGGAAATTGTGGGGGTTGTAATGCCGTAATGATCCAGTAATTTTTTTGAATGACGGGTGTCCTCGGCTGCAATCAGGTCCGCCTCCTTTAACAGGCGTACGGCCCGAAATGTCATATCCTCAAGGTTGCCTAAAGGGGTTGCGACAATATAAAGGGTGCCGGACATGTTAAACCCCTTGAAAGGCATTGGGGATCACAGTGATGTCACAGGCGGTGTGCGAACTGTCCTTGTATGACACTTCCACCACATCAAATCGCAGCCGGGTATTGGTGATTTTATTTTTGCTCAGATAGTATTGGGCACCCATGATAATTTTTTTCTGCTTGGCTCTGGTTACCCCTTCCCGGGGCAGGCCTTTTTTAACGCCTGTACGGGTTTTGATTTCAATAAAGCACAGGGTGTCATTGTCTTTGGCTATGATATCAATTTCAAACTGAGGGGTTGAAAAATTGGATGCCAATACGTGATAGCCCCGGGACAAAAGAAATTGCCGGGCAGCCTGTTCTCCCTTTTTTCCAAGCTGTTTTCCCCCAAGGCTCATATCTCCTTGACACCCCTGAAACTTTTGCGATGAACAGAACAGGGGCCATGGGTCAGGATCGCCTCTTTATGAGCTTTGGTTGGATATCCTTTATGGCGGTTAAATCCATATGCGGGATATTTTAAGTCAAGGTCTGTCATGATTCGGTCCCGGGTGACCTTGGCCAGAATGGAGGCCGCAGCAATGGACAGGCTCAATGCATCCCCTTTAATGACAGGACGCTGGTCTATGGTGCTGTCTATGGCAAATTTGCCGTCAATGAGCAGGTAATCCGGCGTAATACCCAGGTCTTCAACCGCCCGTTTCATGGAGAGCAGGGATGCCTGCAGAATATTAATCCGGTCAATCTCCCCATGGTCGGCCATGCCAATGCCAAAGGCGATGGCATGGTTTTGGATCAAAGGAAAAAGCGCCTCTCTTTTTTTTTCGGAAAGCTTTTTTGAATCATTGATGCCGGGAACATCAAAATCTTCAGGCAGCACCACTGCCGCAGACACGACAGGGCCGGCAAGGGGTCCCCTGCCGGCCTCATCAACACCTGCAATTACGTTATATCCGCCCAACATGGCCTGCTTTTCAAAGGCCAGCATGTCGGCGCAAACGCTGCTGCGGTTATCAGACAAAGCGTTTTTCTTTGATCCTTGCTGCTTTGCCGCGCAGATTTCTCAAATAGTAAAGTTTGGATCTTCTT
>NZ_JBFXHE010000320.1:0-5162 GCF_050177295.1 Desulfobacter sp. | reverse complement strand
AGAACAGCTACCAGAATATGCTCAAACTGCCGGAGCTGAACCGCAAAATACTGATAACGCTTGCCCTGCTTTTTGTTTACCGGGTTGGAGTGCATGTCCCGACCCCCGGTATTGACGGGGCAGCATTGGAATCTTTTTTTGCATCGGCCTCAGGCACTTTATTTTCCATGTTCAATATGTTCTCTGGAGGAGCGTTGCAGCGGCTCTCCATTTTTGCCCTGGGTATTATGCCTTATATCAGTGCTTCCATTATTCTGGAACTTATGACCGTGGTCATTCCCTATCTTGAACAGCTCAAAAAAGAAGGGGATGCGGGCCGTAAGAAGAAAACCCAATTAACCCGGTATGGTACGGTTGTGTTAAGCGCCATACAGGGGTTTGGTATTGCAGTCGGCCTTGAATCCATGACATCGCCTGCCGGTGTTCCCATTGTACCCTATCCTGGGTGGGGATTCAGACTGATCACCATTATCACCCTGACAGCGGGAACTGCATTTATTATGTGGCTAGGTGAGCAGATCACCGAAAGAGGAATCGGCAATGGTATCTCTTTGATCATTTTTGCCGGTATTGTCGCAAATATGCCGTCAGCTGGTGTTAAGATGGGACGGCTTTTGAGTACTGGTGAGCTAGGGTTGTTTTCAACCATTATTCTGATTGTATTGATGGTTGCCGTGATTGGTGCCATTATTTTCATGGAACAGGCCCAGCGTAGAATTCCGGTCCACTATGCCAAACGGGTGGTGGGCAGAAAGATGTATGGCGGACAAATCTCGCATCTTCCGCTTAAGATCAATACATCCGGCGTTATTCCGCCCATTTTTGCATCCTCCATCATCATGTTTCCCACCACACTGGCCCAGTTCATCAATTTGCCGGTTATGCAGACCGTGGCTGGCATGTTCAGTCCGGGAACGATCTGGTATTACCTGTTATATGTTGGTTTTATCGTCTTCTTCTGCTTTTTTTATACCGCAGTTCAGTTCAACCCTGAAGATGTGGCCGAAAATATGAAAAAGAACGGTGGATACATCCCGGGTATTCGTCCGGGGAAGCGGACAGCTGAGTATATTGACAAAGTGCTTACAAGGATTACTGTGGGCGGTGCGGTTTATGTTTCGGCGGTTTGTGTATTACCTACTGTATTGATGAATAAATTTAACGTACCTTTTTATTTCGGCGGGACAGCACTGTTGATTGTTGTTGGTGTTGCTATCGATACCATTTCTCAGATAGAGTCGCATTTGATTACCAGCAATTATGACGGATTTCTGGGACGCTCTGGAAATAAACGGATTAAAAGCCGGTCCTGATATGGCACCACAAAGGAGACGAATTTAGCTATGGCCAAAGAAGAGCCCATTAAAGTAGATGGTAAAGTCCTTGAAACACTTCCCAATGCCATGTTCAAGGTTGAGCTGGAAAATAAGCATGTTCTGCTGGCACATATTTCTGGGAAAATGAGAATGCATTTTATAAAAATACTTCCCGGCGACAGGGTGACTGTGGAGATTTCTCCCTATGACCTGAGCCGTGGCAGAATAACTTACCGGTATAAATAAAATTGAAATGAGGAGCAGTTAGATGAAAGTCAGAGCATCCGTAAAAAAAATTTGCAGGGACTGCAAAGTTATTAAAAGGCGCGGTGTCATTAGAGTGATTTGTGTCAACAAGCGCCATAAACAGCGTCAGGGATAGGAGGATAGAAAAATTTGGCACGTATAGCTGGAGTTGACTTACCAAGAGATAAGCATGCGTGGATCGCTTTAACCTATATCTATGGTATCGGGCGCAGCAGGTCTATGCATATACTTGAAAAAACGGGTATTGAGCCCACAATCAAGGCCAATGATCTGACCGAAGAGCAGGTAAATGAAATCAGGAAGGTCATTGATTCCGAATTCAAGGTTGAAGGAGAACTGCGTTCTGAAGTGTCCATGAATATTAAACGATTGATGGATCTAGGATGTTACAGGGGATTGCGTCATCGTAAAGGCCTGCCCTGCCACGGGCAGCGGACCAGTACCAACGCCAGAACCAGAAAAGGTCCCAAGCGCGCGGCAGTGAAAAAGAAAAAGTAGGACTTAATAAAAAGGGATAACAATTATGGCGAAAAAGTCTAAAAAGGTCATTGCCAAAAAACGGGTTAAGAAAAATATATCAACCGGCATCGTGCATATTCAGTCGACCTTTAACAATACCATTGTCACCATTGCAGATGAAAACGGTAACACCATTTCCTGGTCATCCGCCGGAATGCAGGGGTTTAAAGGGTCCAGGAAATCCACGCCCTTTGCAGCCAAGCTAGTTGCAGAAGATGCAGGGGCAAAAGCTATGGAACATGGTATGAAAAATGTCGGGGTATATGTTAAAGGCCCCGGTCCTGGAAGAGAATCTGCGCTTCGGGCACTGCATGCACTTGGGTTTAATATTTCCATGATTAAGGATGTTACCCCGGTACCGCATAACGGTTGCCGCCCACCCAAAAGAAGACGCGTCTAAGTGTTTGAACGAATACTCACCCATCTGCGGCGTTGCATAAAAATTTGCCAAATTATGAGATCGGGTCACACAACCTTCCAGGTTGCTCTGGTTCCAAATTCTTATGCGCCTTTCATATGGGCAAGTCTTCGTCTAAACCAGGGACGAAATATAATCATTCCGGATTGATCAAAGTGAATATTCCGGAAAATTTTAAACGTGTAAACTTTATCTAAAGTGATAAAGGAGGAAACTTGGCCAGATATAGAGGTTCTGTCTGCAGGCAGTGCAGACGTGAAAATATGAAGCTTTTTTTAAAAGGGGACCGTTGTTTTTCTGATAAATGCAGTTACGACAGAAGAGGGTTCCCCCCTGGGCAGCACGGTCAGAAAAGAGTTAAACAATCAGATTACGGCATGCAGCTTCGGGAAAAACAGAAAGTTAAACGAATTTATGGTGTATCTGAAAAACAGTTTAGAAATACATTCAAAAGGGCAGACTGTCAAAAAGGCATTACCGGTATTAATTTGTTGACATTACTCGAGACCCGGTTAGATAACACTGTATTTAGACTTGGATTCGTAAATTCCAGAAATCAAGGTCGCCATTTTGTTCGTCACAATCATTTTACTGTAAACGGAAAAAAGGTTAATATCCCATCCTATCAGGTCAAAAAAGGGGATGTTATCGAACTTTGTGAAAACAGTAGAACTATCCAGGCCATTATTGATTCCCTGGACGCTATTGTAAGGCGTGGTATCCCCCAGTGGCTTGAAATTAATAAAGACAGTTTTAAGGGTGAAATAAAAGGGCTTCCCGGAAGGGAAGATATTTCACTGCCGATCCAGGAGCAGTTGATCGTCGAGCTCTATTCAAAATAGGTTTATCATAGACATGATCTACCAAATTATCTATTCAGGAGATTTAAATGTCATCTGAAAATCTTGCATATGTTAACTGGCGAGAGATGATCAAGCCGGAAAAGCTTGATGTTACCACAACTTCCACTTATGGCAAGTTTGTGTGTGAACCCCTTGAAAGGGGATACGGCATCACCATTGGTAACTCGCTTCGGCGGATTATTTTATCCTCCATTTATGGTGCCGCCATAGTCTCCGTGAAATTCGATGATGCACTTCACGAATACAGCGTTATCTCAGATATTAGAGAGGATGTATCCGAGATCATCCTTAATCTGAAAGAATTAAAGCTCAAAGTAGATGATCCAGAGGAAAAAATACTGACCCTTAATGTCACTGGTGAGGCAGATGTTACAGGTGCGGATATTGTCAGTCCGGACGGTCGGGTGAAGGTTCTGAACCCGGAGCAGCATATTGCTACGGTAAATAAAAATGGAAAACTCAATATTGTTATGGTTGTGAAAACAGATAAGGGGTATGCTCTGGCATCAGCGAATAAGGACGACGATGCCCCCATCGGTACCATTCCCATTGATTCAGCGTTTTCCCCCATTAAGCGTGTAAAATATGTGGTGGGCACATCACGTATCGGTCAGAAAACCGATTATGACAAACTGACCCTTGAAGTCTGGACAGACGGTAGTGTTACACCTGATGATGCCGTTGCCTACGGCGCAAAAATCCTTAAGGAACAGATGAATCCATTTATCAATTTTGATGAAGAGCTTGAACCTGATGAATCGGAATATAAAACCGATGAAGGTGAAAAGGGATTCAATGAGAATATCTATCGTTCTGTGGACGAACTCGAACTCTCCGTTCGCAGTTCAAACTGTCTGAAAAATGCGAGAATCCACACCATTTACCAGCTGGTCCAGAAAACTGACAGCGAAATGCTCAAGACAAAAAATTTCGGCCGTAAATCACTCAATGAAATCAAAGAAGTGCTCAATTCAATGAACCTGTCTTTAGGGATGGACCTTGAAGGGATCGAACCGCCGGAAGATGTGAATATTCAGGAAGGAGAATAAATACCATGAAACATAGAAAATCCGTATTAAAGCTGAACAGAACCTCCGCCCATAGAAAGGCGATGTTTAGGAACATGGTAACTTCTCTGTTCAAACATAGCAGCATCAAAACGACTGAAGCCAAAGCCAAAGGCCTTCGTAAAATTGCCGATAAAATGATCACCCTGGCCAAACGGGGAGATCTTCATGCCAGGCGTCAGGCCATGGCTGTAATCCGTGAAAAAGATGTTGTTCATGCCCTTTTTGAAGAGGTAGCAGAGAAGTTTAACGCAAGGCAGGGTGGATACACCAGAATTATCAAGCTAGGACCAAGAAAAGGGGATGTTGCTCCCATGGTTCAGATTGAGTTGATCACCGATTAATTAATCAGATTGCAAATGGGTATGGTTTCAAACCATGCCCGTTCAGGCGGTAGATCCTGATTGTCGGATCAATGGCGGTCGGATTTCAAAAAGCTTTGACAGCAGAGGCATACCCCTCCTGTCAAAGCTTTATTTATTTGTCAAACAATGTTCTCATGGTGCTTAGCAGCAGGTGTGTGTCCAAAGGCTTTTCAAGAAAGGCCTGAACACCGATTGACTTGACATCGGACCAGGTGGTGGTTTTACTATAGTTTTCCAGATAAATAATTTGCTAACATAAGTCCTTGAAAAATCAGGCAGCTTTTAATTCTTCACAATGCCCAAAAAGTCCAAGAATCTCCTTTTGTCGATGAGCAAAATGTGAAAGA
>NZ_JBFXHE010000319.1:0-5165 GCF_050177295.1 Desulfobacter sp. | reverse complement strand
AAAAGGTTCTTCAGCCCGGTGATGTCGTTCTTTTCAGAGAAGGGACTTACCCGGAAAGAATTTCCAGCAAAAATTTTGGCGGAACTAAGGAGGCTCCCATTGTAATAATGGCTTATCCCGGAGAAACGGTAGTCTTCACAAATTGTGGAACAGGGAGCAACGGGGCTGCCATTGACCTTAAAGGGGCATGGCATTTGGTGCTTGATGGATTTATTTTTGACAATCAAACGGTTCCGGGGAATGGAAACGGAATCTGCCTGAATGGATCCACATCCTACGACTGGAAGCCCGTAAATAATATCGTGATCCGAAATGTCGAAGCCATGAATACGAAAAGCGGCCTGCGCGCCATGGTGAACATCCATGATCTGCTGGTTGAAAACTGCGTCATTCATGACACAGGCTCTCACAATATTTACTGGGGGAGCGGCAGTAACGAACAACCCAATTCCGATTTAATTCTTCGCAACAGCATTTTGTACATGGGCTCAAAGGATTTAGACGGACGACATTGTTTCCAGCATAACGGCGTTGTAACCCGGTTAATAGTAGAAAATAATATATGTCATTCCACGGTCAAAGGTGGCGGCATATCTATCGAAAATGGTGCCTCCGATTCGATCATCAGAAATAACCTGATATTCAATACCTCCAAAATGGGAATACAGTTTTACAGCTATAAAGCAAAATGGGGCGCTCCCATGATCAACAATGCGGTCATCAACAATACGGTATGGATTGGGACCTACAGTTTGAGCGGGAAAAAGGAGCCCAAGGACCATTCCGGTATCCTGATAAAGGACAGCACAGGACATTTGCCAATTGAATATACGAAAATTCGAAATAACATAATCTACACACAATATGGATTCCCCGTACATATCTCTACGGAATCGCTTGCCAAAACAACTTTTGTAACCAACAATATTCTATATCGAACGGCAAATGATACTGAAAAATTTCTTATCTGGCCTGGGAAAACTGCGGCTAAAATTGCCGATGAAAAGATAAGTATTAATGAATTGAACGAATTTAGCGAACACATGAGAAACAACAGGCTTTGCGATCCAGGATTCAAAATGGCTGACATAGAAAATTACACAGCCCCGGAGAAATTTAATTTTGAACTTTTAGCAGAGTCGCAGGCAATAAAGTATTCAGTAAAAGAAACAGAGTCATCCGGGTATGATTTACGTTTGAAAAACAGACCGTCAAATCAATTTGATGCCGGGTGCTATGAGTATACGAATGATAATTTCCCGCCGGTATTCAATCAATTCGGGGAGCGAATTTTTACTGCCGCCGACAAACAAGTTTCTTTTTCCTTGGGTGGCGTTGATCCTGATGGGCAGGCGCTGAAGTATTCGTGTATATATCCGCCCCAAGGCGCTGCAATAAAGGGGTCCTCGTTTACATGGACACCTGATCTATCCCAGATAGGCACACATAAACTCTTATTTGAGGTTACGGATGGTGTATCCAGAGATCGCCTGATAGCGCCTGTGACTGTTCTGAAACCGGATCATAAAGCGCCTGAAATCCTGGGGGTTAAGCCGGGGGGAAAGCGCTCTGTTTTTGTCATGTTTGACGAAGTGGTCAAGAGGGAGATTGTTGAAAATGTTAACAATTATGAAATAACAGGCAACATAGACCTATTGGGCGTTGAGTATCGCGCTAGTGAAAACACCTTGGTATTGAACACTTCGCCACAGAGTTTTGGAAATTTGTATGCTGTACATATTAAAAAAATTGAAGACTATTCGGGAAATATACTCAGCAAGGCAGACTTGAAATATCTGTTCGATCCATTGAAAGCCTACTGGAAGCTTAACGAGGGTTCCGGTAGCGTTGCGAAAGATAGTTCTTACAATTCTTATGCAGGAAATATTGTCGGTCCGGAATGGATAGTGCAAAACGGTTTCCCTATACTTATTTTTGACGGCAAGAATGATTATGTCCAAGTTAAAAATCGAAAAGAACTGAATCCTGTCCAGGAATTTTCCATTTCAATGTGGATTAACTGGCACCGCAAGGGCGGTAAAAAGTATCAAGCCTTAGCTTATAAATCCCATGTATTGGATCTTCTTTTTGATGGTGAAACCATTGCATTTATATCAAACGGAAAATATAAACATTTTGCTAAGATCCAACCCGGGGTGTGGAATCATATTGTTTTTACTTATCGGGAGGGTGGGGAAATGAAATTGTATGTCAATGCCCAGTGTGTTGATCGCAAATATAAGGCAGTTCCGTTTATGAAAAACCATGAAGGGGATATGTATATTGGTGCTAGAAGCAATGGTCGTTCCCACTTTTATAACGGTATCATCAATAATGTTCGTTTTTACCATGCTGAACTTGAATTGCCGGAAGTTCAAAATTTATACAATGAAATGGCTTCAGGATTTTAGTGCATGAATGTTTCTCCATGATATGCTTGTAATGGTCTTGACTAATGGGCTGAAGAATTTTACAGCTTCGCCGGCGTTTTTGAAAATGAAAATTGCGTTGTGAAGATTCTCTCCTTTTCATATTGTTTTCCAAATGAAACCAATCCCAACTGGGGGATTTTTGTATTTCAACGGATTAAGGCGTTGTCAAAGTTTGCTGATTTACAGGTTTGTTCCCCGGTTCCGTGGTTTCCCTTTTTGGCACCTGGTAAAAAAATTGTCCATGGAATTTGGAAGGGGCTTGAGGTTTCGAGGCCCCGTTTTTTTTATACCCCCAAAATTTTAAAAAATAACGACGCCCGATTTTACGCCAGGGGAATTTTGCCTTGGGTTAAGAAATTATGCCGTACCTGGCAGCCTGACATCTTGGACGCTCATTTCGTTTGGCCGGACGGGGTTGGTGTTTCCTTGATAGCAAGGGATATAGGGATTCCTTATGTGATTACGTTACGGGGCAAGCTGTTTGAATGTATGAAAGAACCTTCCCAGGTCCGGCAGTGTGCTGAGGCCCTGAAGGATGCTTCTGCGGTGATAAGTGTTTCCAGCGGTCTTGCTGAGGCCGCCATAAAATTGGGGGCAGACCTTGCCAGGATAAGTGTCATTCCCAATGGCGTGGACGCTGAAAATTTTAATATCAAAGATAAGAGCGCCTGTCGAAAATCGTTGGGGTTGCCTGAGGATAAAAAAATATTGGTTACGGTGGCTCACCTTGGTCATCGCAAAGGGCACCATGAAGTGATCAGGGCGCTATCCGGTTTATCCGAAGATGTTTGCCTGGTTCTTGTGGGTGGGCCAGCCCAGGGGGGAAACCATGAGACCATTATGGCAGAAGCAGAAAAATCAGGTGTTGCAAGGCAGATCATTCTTGCAGGCCCTCAACCATATGACCAGGTGGCCCGGTATTTCAGTGCAGCCGATGCCAGTGTCCTGGCTTCCTATAGGGAAGGTTGTCCTAATGCTGTGCTTGAGAGCCTTGCCTGTGGCACGCCGGTTGTTGCAACGGATGTGGGTGCTGTGCGCGATATTTTGCCGGTTCCCGGTGCTGGGTGTATTGTGCCCCGGAAGCAGATTGAGCCATTGAAGGAAGGAATTAAAACGGTTTTGTCAACGAAATGGGAGCCGGAATCAGTGCTTGAGGCAAGCAAGGTCAGGTCATGGGAGCAGGTTGCAATTGAGGTTGAGTCGGTATTTCAAAAAATAGTTTAAATCAATTCCGGCAGTAGATAAAAAAGTTGTTACATGGATGTGGGTTTTAAAAGTAGAAATTATCCGCAGATTACGCAGATGATCGCAGATATTTGTTTAAAAATTATGTTATCTGAGGATAACCGTATTTAAAACCTCCTGGATGAGTAATGTTTAGAGATGCTACAGGCTACGGCTTTTTCTGTGAATATGATTATGATAGAGTTAAAAAATAAGGATGAAATGTAACTAGGAGAAAATCATGTCATCAGCATTAGAAACATGCCGTAAACAGGTAAAAAAGCTTTCTGTAAGCGAGCGCGCCATGTTGCTTAAAGCGCTCATTGAAGAGCTTGATGAACTCGACGAACAGAATTTAGAAAAGCTTTGGATTGAGGAAGCTTTAAAGCGATTTCAGGATTTCAAGGCAGGTAAAATTAAAGCAAGGCCTGGAATAGATGTCTTTACTAATGCCCGGGCAAAACTGCGGGACGTTCGATGAGGGTTCGTTTTCTTTTGCCGGCTGAATGAAGAAATGATTGAAGCTGCCATATATTATGAAATGCAGGTTGAAGGGCTTGGTAAGAATTTTCTTGACATCATTGAAGCAGCTGTCGCTGAAACAGCCGAAAATCCTGGGATCTGGCCCGAGATTGAACAAGGGATACAGAGACGGTTGATACGGCGTTTCCCTTATTCCATCCTCTATACAGTCTATGAAAATGAATTGGTGATTATTGCCATTATGCATCAAAAACAAAAACCCCGTTACTGGATAGGTAGATTGTAAAATTTCCATAGTAGGGCAAACTGATATGGAGACTGAATATGTATGCGGTAAAGCCGTTTATTCAAGAAAAAATCAAGGAAAAAGACAGAAGGCGAAGAGTCCTTGCTATTGTTGGCGATACCCAGGTGGGGCTCTGGGTGGTCAGGAACCTGGCAATGAACGGCTTGACGGTTCATTCCATAGTTAAATCAAAGTATGGGCAGCCGGCTAACAGCCGGTATTCCAGCAGTGCCTGGGTCATGGAATCCCCGACTTACAGTCCAGGCTTTATCGATGAAATTAAGGAACTGGTCAAGCTACTGAATGTAGGCTCCATTATGCCTGTTGCTGAAGGCTATCATAATGTTCTTATAGATGTTCGGGATCAGTTTGAGCCAGATGTGCATCTGTTCTCTCCTGCCCGGGACGTTTTTGATAAGGCAACGGACAAGGATTATATGCAGGACTTATGTCAGAAGTTGGGTGTTCCTGTCGCTAAAGGTATGTGCCTGGACCAGTTCATGTCCGATCAAAAAGCATTAAAATTTCCTCTGGTTTTCAGGACCAGGAGGCAGAACCAAGGTAGACAGGCACCCTGGAAAGCTGCTTATGCAGAAAATGAAGTCCAGCTCCGGAAGGTCTATGACCAGGTCCGGGATTTTGCCGATAACATCATTGTTCAGGAATATTGCCCCGGGGCAGAGGACCATGTTCAGGTTATGATGTACAAGGGTGAACCGTTTATGGTGGGGGACTATATT
>NZ_JBFXHE010000318.1:0-5187 GCF_050177295.1 Desulfobacter sp. | reverse complement strand
TACGACGATCCCAGGCGATATAACCAAAAAGCGCCACAATCAGCGTGATGAGAGATCCGAAAAGAACAAGCATCGTATTATTTGAATCATCCTGTCTTTTGTTTAAATCATCCAGTCTTTTATTAAGTGCTTCCTGGCCCGACCTCATTTCAGACCTGAGCGCTTCCTGGCCCGACCTCATTTCAGACCTGAGCGCTTCCTGGCCCGATTTCACTTCAGCCCTGAGCGCTTTCTGCCCCTCTTCGAGAACAGCAAGCTTTTCAATGATCTCACGATCCGATATCCGGGGGGCTATCTCCACAGCCCATAATGACACCGGTAAAAACAGATGGAGAAATATGAATACAATCATCACACAATTGAACAGGTTTGATTTCATGCCCACCCCTTTTTTTACTTCAACCAGCTATAACCGGTATTCTTTTTCACATCAATTGCCATGAAATGATTATAACCATCAGAGCATTGATTAGCAACCACCCCAGTTCATCTTCGTCCAGGGCCGATGCCAGGTACCGGACCACCACCTCCAGGTATTGCAACCCGGTTTCTTTTTCCATCAAGGTCTTTAACAGAGCGCAAGCCTTACGATGAAGAACATCGGAAAACCGTGTACGGGAAAACCGTATGCACGGTTTGATGAAGGAGCACTGAGGATGCAAGGCCTTTGGAACACGTAGTAGCCGCGTGCGGCAAGGTGTCCCGAATATAAAAAGGGCTGAAGAAACCGGCCAAATCAGTGCTCTACCCTACCCCGAAATTCTTGTCTTTTTTTCTAAAGCAGCGCCAATCCCCGCAGTATTTCAGCAAATTCAGGATTCTTTCCGGCATATTGTCTCAATGCCTCAAGCTGCCTTCTTAAAAGTGAACCATCCGAGTGTTCCAAATCCAGATCAGCCAGCACTTTACGTTCCAGGCGATTGACCTGTTCAATCACCGGCCTCACCATGGTACGACGATCCCAGGCGATATAACCAAAAAGTGCCACAATCAACGTGATGAGAGATCCGAAAAGAACAAGCATCGTATTATTTGAATCATCCAGTCTTTTATTAAGCGCTTCCTGGCCCGACTTCATTTCAGACCTGAGCGCTTCCTGGCCCGATTTCATTTCAGCTCTGAACGCTTTCTGCCCCTCTTCCAGAACAACAAGTTTTTCGATGATCTCACGATCCGATATCCGGGGGGCTATCTCCACAGCCCATAATGACACCGGTAAAAACAGATGAAGAAATATGAATACAATCATCACACAGTTCGACAGGTTTGATTTCATGCCCACCTCTTTTTTTACTTCAACCAGCTATAACCGGTATCCTTTTTCACATCAATTGCCATGAAATGATTATAACCATCAGGGCATTGATTAGCAACCACCCCAAAAAGAAAAGCCAAAACGCCAAAAATAATAAGCTTACATGGGCACGCTTTTGGTGCCCACCGGTTGTCCTCGAATGCATTTGATTTATCATTCAGGCACAAAATGCTACACATACAATCGCGGGCACCGCTGCGCTTTTGCCCACCCTACCTGGCTGGCTGTGGGAAGTCTACAGCGAAGGGCTCAAATGGATGTTTTAATGGTATGCTTCGAATTTTTGCTGCAACAATAGGAAGGAATTAGGAATTAGATTATAAATTAGAAACAAATTCATCAACTGTCATTCCAGCATCTTTTATTAGGTCTCGCAGTGTACCCCGTTTAACCTCTTTACCTTTATGCACAGGTACCGAAAGAGTTGCCTCTTGACCAGGTTTTTCCATCGCTACATGGCTTCCTTTTTGTCTGGATATTGACCAACCAGCTTTTTGAAACGCTTGAACGATAACGGTTCCTGTATAACTGCCCAATCTTGACATTTTAAAGCACTACTTCAAGGATTTGTTCATTTGGTCTTATGGATTTGGCAGCCCGCTCATTCAACACTTCAAGACAGAGTTCAATTGCTTCCTGAATATTCAAGACAGCCTCATCAATACTATCCCCTTGAGAATGACATCCAGTTAAAGCAGGGCAGCTTACATTATATCCACCATCTTCAATGTCAGGTTTCAAAACAATTCTAAATTTCATAAGTCATCTCCTTTAAAAGATTATTCATACCACACAGATATACCTAACCCCACCAACCAGTCAAGAGCAAACAAAAAAGGGAACAAGCATTATGCACCTGTCCCCATTTGTTCCTTTGTTCTTTTCGTGGTTAAAAATATGTGTTCTGGTGTCCCTGGAATTCCTAAATCAATGTTGTTGACCCTAAAAAATCAATTATAGACATGATATGGATGGTGTTTTTAAGCAAATTTGACTTTATTTCGGGTAGTTGGCATGGCCAGACTCCACGACACAATATGCTCTTTGTCATCAACAACAAAAATATGAATATGAGCAGTTAGCATCGTCCGACCCCGAATCGGTTCTTCTAAAGCAGTGCCAATCCCCGCAATATTTCAGCAAATTCAGGATTCTTTCCGGCATATTGTCTCAATGCCTCAAGCTGTCTTCTTAAAAGTGAACCATCCGAGTGTTCCAAATCCAGATCAGCCATTACTTTACGTTCCAGCCGATTGACCTGTTCAATCACCGGCTTCACCATGGTACGACGATCCCAGGCGATATAACCAAAAAGCGCCACAATCAACGTGATGAGCGATCCAAAAAGAATAAGCATCGTATTATTTGAATCATCCAGTCTTTTATTAAGCGCTTCCTGGCCCGATTTTATTTCAGACCTGAACGCTTTCTGACCCTCTTCCAGAACAACAAGCTTTTCGATGATCTCACGATCCGATATCCGGGGGGCTATGTCCGCAGCCCATAATGACACCGGTAAAAACAGATGGAGAAAGATGAATACAATCATCACACAGTTCAATAGGTTTGATTTCATGTCCCTCCCCCTTTTTTTACGTCAACCAGCTATAACTGGTATTTTTTTTTCACATCAATCGCCATGGAATGATTATAACCATCAGGGCATTGATTAGCAACCACCCAAAAAAGAAAACAGCCCATACTTCCGATTCTTTACCCGATTTGCCATCGACTTTGATGATAATAAAACGTGGTCTGTCCCCTATTTTCCCTAAAAAATTGATTATAGCCATGATATGGAGGGTATATTAAATCAAACATGATTTTATTTCAAGCAGTTAGCATGGCCCGACCCCACGACAAACCCGACCCCACGAACAAATTAACTGATATAATTGCCGTTGCAATACGCAATATGTTAAATCTTTGGTAAAATATATCGTCAATAATGTGTCACCTTTTTCCTGGAGGAATCATGACTAAACGGGAGGATATCCTCATTGACCTGCGCCGGTTCAAAGATAAAAATAAAAAACAATACAGCATTCTTAAAATAGGCATTTTGGGTTCGGCGGCACGGAATGAAATGAACGAGAAAAGTGATATTGATATTGTTGTCGAACTTGGAAAAGCAGACCTGTTTCATCTTATCGGAATCAAACAGGAACTCGAGGAGCAGCTACATCGGAAAGTTGATATTATAAGGTATAGAAATGACATGAATGCACTTCTTAAAAAGAGAATAGACGATGAAAAAAGAATTTTATGTCATTATCGAAAAAGATGAAGACGATTTCTTTGTGGGGGAGGTCCCTGCCTTGAAAGGATGTTATGCCCAGGGACGTACTATTGAGGAGTTAATGCTCAACATGCGGGACGTCATTGAGATGTGCCTTGAAGAAGAGCCGGCCATTCAGAATGAATTCATATAAGACGCCCCGCAGGCCACCCGCTCGGCCAGGGCATGGTTGAACGCCACAGCCGGCACTAAATCCGCATCCGGCACATAAAACCCCACAGCCCCGCCATGGGCCAGCAGGGTCAAGGACTGCAACAGGGATGGCATGGTCATGCCGGGCACGGTCTTATGCAGATTTGCGATTTTCACCGGACTTTTGGCGATCTGATCGACTATGGGCCGGTACACATAGCATGGCCCGACCCCACGACACAGTTAGCAGAGAGACTGGACAGTTTTGCACGTAATTCAGGGAGTTGATCAGGCTAGAACTCCTTGAATCTTGCTTTATCCCCGGATTATGATTAAAATAGCCATATGAATACCAAGCCCTTGAAAAGAGGGCATTAAATTTCGCGTAAATGTAAATAAAGGCAGGCTCAGTATGAACATCACTATAAAAAAAATTCAAGACGACATATTATCCCTTCCAGATACAGAAAGGCTTCGACTTTCCAAATGGTTTGCTGAATTGGAAGGAGAAGTTTGGGACAAAGAAATTGAAGATGATTTCAAAGATGGCGGCAGAGGCAGAGATCTGCTGAATCGAATAAAGTCAGATTTTTCAGCCGGCAAGTGCATGAGATGGGATTAAGGTCTTTCACGCATCCAGACTTCTGGACATGCTACCACAGACTTCCCAAACAGATTCAGGGTGTTGCCGACAAAAAATTTGAGATTTTCAAACAAGACCATACTCACCCATCACTGAATTTCAGCAAGAAGGGTTCCGTCTGGACTGTTAACATCGGTTATCATTACAGGGCGTTGGCTTATAGAGAAGACATGGATGTTGTCTGGTTCTGGATCGGGTCTCATGAGGATTACAACAATCTAATGAACAGGCTTTAAGCGCCATCAAACGGCGAAGCTCATGGACTACGCAGACAACATAGACAACCTGCTGGACCAGACAAACCCCTTCGCCATTATCACGGCAGCGCATTTAAAGACAAAGGCCACTAAAGACAACCCCCAGGAACGCTTGGCTTCAAAAAGCCATTGAGTCCATCTATGACGGTCTCCGGAAAGACGTCAATCCTGATCATGTTAAACGGCTGAGAATTATCCTCGCAAGGCTGGACGCCGCCCAGAGCCCTGATGACATGGACCTTCCGGGATTGAGGCTTCACCCGTTAAAAGGAGAACTGAATGATTTCTGGGCGGTTGACGTATCCGGCAACTGGAGGGTTTTCTTTCAATTCGAAAATAACAACGTCGTTAATGTAGATTACAACGACTATCATTGAGGAGGATTTATGGCTATGCACAACCCGCCCCATCCGGGAGAAGTGATCCGGGAACTTTGCCTTGAACCGCTGATTTGACGGTCACCATGGCAGCAGAGGGGCTCGGCGTCACCAGAAAAACTTTATCTGCCCTGCTTAACGGCCGTGCCGGGATCTCTCCTGAA
>NZ_JBFXHE010000317.1:0-5196 GCF_050177295.1 Desulfobacter sp. | reverse complement strand
ATTTTGCTCGTGGAAGACAATGACGCTGCAGTGATTCAGGTAAAAACCGCTCTGGAATCCGGAGGGATCGCAGTTGATGCCGTATCGGACGGGCAGCAGGCCCTGGACTACCTTGACCATTCCATGCCCCGGGGAATCATCCTGGACCTGATGATGCCTGGAAAGGACGGATTCCAGGTCGTCGAAGTCCTGAGGTCAACCCCAGGGACCCGTGAGATTCCGGTCCTGATTCTGACAGCAAAGGATCTGACCCCGGATGAACGCCGCCGGTTGCTGAAACACAATGTCCATAAGCTGATCCAGAAAGGGGACGTGAATCAGGCCGATCTGCTGGAAAAAGTGAAACAGATGCTTTCCGACGATATGGAAGAAAAGAAGACAGAGAAAGCGTCACGTCCCCTTCCGCCCCCGGAATCCCTGTCTCGGATTTCTCCCGGCAATGTTCGGGAAAAGTCCCGGGAAACAAAACGCGCCAACGGCCCGGTGGTGCTGATCGTGGAGGATAATCCCGATAACATGATCACCCTCAAAGCGGTCCTGCCGGACGGCCTGGACATCCGGGAGGCCGTGGATGGGAAGCAGGGACTTGAAAAGGCCCTTCACCTGCTTCCAGAGCTTATTCTCCTTGATATTGCTCTGCCCAAAATGGATGGTATGGAAGTGGCCGCGGCCCTGAGGGAAAACGACAACACAAAGGACATTCCCATCATTGCACTGACAGCCCAGGCCATGAAGGGAGACCGGGAGCGGATTCTGGAGGCCGGGTGTGACGATTATATTTCCAAACCCATTCATCCCGAAGCGCTGAGAAAAAAGGTCAGCTTCTGGCTGTCACCCGCCCAGGAGGAAAAAATATGAAACGGATACTCACCATAGATGATAACCAGGATAACCTGGTCACGGTAAAAGCACTGCTCAAGCACGCCATCCCGGGCTGTGAAGTCATTGCAGCATCTTCCGGCGAAGAGGGTCTCCAAAAAGCCATCATAGAAAAGCCGGACACCATTCTTCTGGATATTCACATGCCGGGAATGGACGGATTTGAAACCTGCCGGGAATTAAAACAGATCCGGGAAACCGCCCATATTCCCGTGATCATGCTCACGGCCATCCGGACGGATTCTTCCAGCCGGGTGCGCGCCCTTGATTTAGGGGCAGACGCCTTTTTAACCAAACCCATTGAGGAATCGGAACTGGCGGCCCAGGTCAAGGCCATGCTTAGAATTAAACAGGCGGAAGATCGTCTGAGGAATGAAAAAGAAGATCTTGAGAAACTTGTGGAGCAGCGGGTCAACGAACTTCGCATTGCCAATGCACAGCTGCTGATGGAAATGGATGAACGGCAACTGGCCCAGAATGAACTGGAAATTAAATCCAGCGCCATTGAAAATGCCCTGACCGGTTTTGGCATTCTTGACAGCCGGGAATGTTTTATCTATGTCAACAAGGCGATTATCCGCATGTGGGGCTATGATGATGGGGCCCAGGTAATTTCCATGCCACTGGCAGATCATTGCCTGGATCCCGGCATCCTGGACCGGCTCAGGCTGGATCTTTCTGCCAAAGGGGAATGCAAGATAGAATTCACCGCCAAACAAAGAGACGGTTCCCTGTTTGAGGTTCAGATGTATACCCATAGGTCCCGGGATGCGGAAGGGAAAAGAATTTATCCCGTGACCTGCATTGATATCACGGATCAGAAAAAAGCCCAGTCTGAAAAGAAAAAACTGGAAAAACAATTGATACAGTCCCAGAAGATGGAGGCCGTCGGGGCCCTTGCCGCAGGGATTGCCCATGACTTCAACAATGTTCTGTCTCCCATTATCGGCTTTTCCGAACTGCTGAAAGAGGATATTCCCGATGACAGCCCCATGATCGAGTATGCCAGTGAGATTTTCAATGCCGCCAACAGGGCCCGGTCTTTGGTCAAACAAATCCTGACCTTCAGCCGCCAGATGGACCAGGAGGTCAGACCGATAAAAATTCAGTCCATTCTTATTGAGGTCATCAATCTCACCCACGCCGTCATTCCAAGCACCATTACCATCGTTGACGACATCGACAAAACCTGCAAGCCCATACTGGCAGACCCCACCCAGATACATCAGATGATTATGAATATGGTCACCAATGCCTTTCATGCCATGGAAACCACGGGAGGGACCTTAAAAATCCGGCTTGGGCCGGTCCATATTTCCAAAACAGTTCACCGGGGACGCCCCATGACGCCGGGGGAATACAACTGCCTGACCATTGAGGACACAGGAACCGGCATCCCCAAAGCGATCCTTTCCTATATATTTGACCCCTATTTCACCACTAAGGCGATTGAAAAAGGAACCGGCCTGGGGCTGTCCGTGGCCCACGGAACCGCTAAAAGTGCCCATGGTGAAATATTTGTTGAAAGCGAAGAGGGAAAAGGGACAACATTTGACATCTATCTGCCGGTAAAACAGGAAAAACCCACAGCACTTACGTTCAAGCCCCAAACCCTTCCCAGAGGAGACGAACATATCCTTCTGGTGGATGATGAGCCCCTTGTCACAAATGTTATAAGCCAAATGCTCAAACGGCTGGGGTATGAGGTCACCAGCATCAACGATCCTTGCCGGGCGCTTGAGGTGTTTCATAACACCCCCGGCACATTTGATATGCTCATCTCGGACCTGACCATGCCAGGACTGACCGGGGACCAATTGGCTGAAAAAATACTGGCTGACGCCCCGGATCTGCCCGTCCTGATCTGCTCCGGATACTCAGACGCATTAAGTGAGTCCCAGATCAAAAAAATCGGGATCAAAGCCCTTGTGATGAAACCGGTTGTCCTTCCCGAATTGTCCCAGACCATCAGAGAGATTTTTGACGGGAAAAATTCTATGTCCAACTAATTCTTTCTGTTGGCTATAAGTTACACAAACTATTGAAGCCTGTTTTTCAGATATTGCTTGGGAATGATACCAAAGCGTTTCCCGAACGCTTCACTGAAATGGCTGACATTGGTGTACCCCACCTGCCATGCGGTTTGGCTGACATTGGTCCGTATCTCATCCAGAAGCTGCATCGCCCTTTGCATCCGATATTCCCGGAAATAGTCAAACACGCTTTTTCCATAGGCCTGTCTGAATCCGGTCTGAATATCCGGTGTCATGGGCCTGATATCTACAAACTCGGCCTGTGACGCACCTTTCAGGATTGCCTGCATTTCCAAAGGCAGGACCGTGTCACCCGGTTTTACCAGGCTGCGAAAAAACGGCAAGGTCATGTGCAGATGCAGAATCTGCTGCTTTGCGGCCCCAGGGATGGTAAACATTCCGGTTTGCCGGTTTTCCATCCTGACGCTGCTGCTCCCGCTTTTAACACGCATCTGCTTTGGGCTGCAACCTGATGAACAGACAGTCTGTTTTTTGACACCGCCTGAAATGGCAAAGCCGAAATCAATGACCGGGGATTGTTTTTCATATTCCAGGCAGACCGGCGTGTCTGAAAAGAAATTGATCGTGCTCATCCATAAACCGGGGCGAATGCATATCTCCTGGTGGCCGCCCTGGAAACCGTCATCACAATCCGTTCCGGTGCTGCAACATGGTTTGAATCGGATTGGTGCCGTCACGGTCCTGGCCGGACCTGTAATAGGCGAATTCAAGATTTCCGATACCCCGGCCCACACGGCCCCGGGCACTGAATCCATATACGGACAATTCAGGAAAAAGGTGTTCGCCCGAACCGGACTGACCGGCAGGCTGTTTCCAGAATCCGCGGTATCCATATAATACCAGCTCATAGTTATGGATGTTCTTGTACAGGCGAAGGGCAATCTCGTCATCCTTGAACCACTGGCCGGGAATCTGTGCCCCCCTCAAATTGTCCCGCCCTGCAAGTTCGCTACCGTTCCAGTGAGAGACATATTCTCCTGTAATGTACCGGTCCGGATCAAACCGGGGTGTATAGACCAGGTCAAGACTTGCAAATGAAGTGAAGTCAGCACCTGCCTGCCGATCTTTACATCCAGAACATCCGACTGCCTCGCAAACATCCAGGCTTCCCGGGTGTCGTACTCCCCTTTCTCGGTAATCCCGTCTGCCCATACGTCTCCTTTGTATTTAAATTCCGCCCATGGGGCATGAACAATTCGGCCTGGAGCCGGGATTCCATTACAGACGCCTGTTTTTGCCGGGGGTCGTCCCGGACCCGGCAGCCGGCCCGGAATTCTGCAAATCCGTTTATTTCCACAGGGGAAAACGCCTTGAAACCGTCCCCGGCCCAGGCCATGCAGGCAAAAAAAACCGAAAAAAAAGCCCGCATAGAAACAGGCATCCCTTAAGGATCCGTTGTTTAACGCATAACATCTCTCGGAGGCCTCCTCAAGTACCGCTCGGTAAACAGATCTGCGCCGACTCCGGTATTGTACCGGATTCCGGAAAAAGCCATTGTTGTCCGGCTGCCGGTCTCAAGATTCCTGGCCACTGTCAGGACTGCCGTGGGATAAACATTGCGGTTGTCTTCCCGGGCTTCGATATTCTCAAGCTTCATCACTTCAATCACCCTGGCGTTACTTGATACCTATTCTGATTCGGTAACTTCCGGATAATTCCGTGCATTCGTAGCAACCGAAAATGACGACTGACTTTTGCAGATAATTGTTTGTCTGTGCGTCCTTTCCCAAAAGAAGTGTCAGACAACAATTTTCGAATCATTTGATTGTTAAATCCTGATACTCGACTATCAAGTTTTTTCTTCAGCCCTGTAAACACTGGGCTGAGAAATGGTCTTTTTCGGAGGCCAAAAATACTTAAAAAAGAATAACAGGTTGATATTATTGCATTTTAAAAAATTATACCAAGATAATTTGGAATTTATTGAAAGCACGGTAATATTCAGTAATATCAATTTATTAGAAAAAACTTGATAGTCGAATGATATTAAGAATGCAGGATCGCTGAGTGCAAGAATCAACTCTTGATCTTTGCTAACTGGGTCAAGACCACGGTAACGATGTGCGTCTTTCATGATATGGCCCGTCAGCTCATTCATGATATCGCTAACCGGTGTTTTTTCCTCCAGAGTTGCTAAGGGCGCATTCCCATTTTCCCGGTTTTAAAAAAGCCTATCTTTTAGTGCAAAAAGCATGATATTTTTTGCTAAACTGAAACAATCAAAAAAATGGACTGTGCTGATGAAAAAAGCGGAAGATTGCAA
>NZ_JBFXHE010000316.1:0-5196 GCF_050177295.1 Desulfobacter sp. | reverse complement strand
CCAGGTCATTGGACGGGTATGGAGTTTCAGGGATGTCACCCAACGCCACCGGGCCGAAAAAAACCTTAAAAAAGCAAAAGAGACGGCCGAGCATTTATATAAAATGGTCCCCAGCGGGGTGTTCACGGTTGATTTAAAAAAACGGATTACAAGCTGGAATGACCAGGCTGCCCGGATTACAGGCTATTCATCCGAAGAGATGCTGGGGCAAACATGCACCAAATTTGCATTATCCCCATGCACCCAGACCTGCGGATTGTTATCTTCAGATATTGCCAAACCGTTTTTTAACCGGGAATGTGAAATCAAAACAAAAGACGGCCGGACCCGCTTTATCAAAAAAAATGTGGATGAATTGTGCGACCATGACGGTGCTGTTATCGGGGGCATTGAATGCTTTGACGATGTGACGGAACACCTGCAGACCGAAAGGGAACTGCAAAAATTATCCCAGGCTGTGGAACAGAGTCCTGCCATCGTGGTCATTACCGACCTTAAAGGCACAATTGAGTACGTCAACCCAAGGTTCTGCGCGCTCACCGGGTACACGGCCGCAGAGGCCATCGGCAGGAACCCGCGTGTTCTCCAATCCGGCACCCACCCCCCCGGCTTTTATAGGGAATTGTGGACAACAATCCTGGCCGGGGATATCTGGCACGGAATGTTTTGCAACCGCAAAAAGAACGGGCAGATATACTGGGAATCCGCAGCCATCGCCCCGGTGAAGGACAGCCGGAACAACATCACCCATTTTGTGGCGGTCAAAGAAGATATTACTGAACAGCGGGAAATGGAGATCTCCCTTAGAAAGAGCCAGGCCCAACTGCTGGAAGCCGCTGAAATTTCCAATCTGGGATATTTTGAACTTAATTTTCACACCATGACCCTTACCTTGGACAACCTGTTATGGGGTCAACTGGGGAGCTGTGTTGAAGATGAGGGCGGCAAGACGATTCAGGCCGGCCTTTACCTTGAACGGTTCTGTCACCCGGACGACCGGGCCATGATTCAACAACACATTCGGCGGGCTTTATCGGTAAAAGACGTGACCGAAGATGAAATGGAATACCGGGTGAGACTGACAGACGGCAGCATCCGGCATTTTCATATCCGTTACCGTGTCGAATTGGACGAATCGGGAACTCCCCGGAAAGGATACGGGTTTCACCAGGACATTACACAGATCAAAAAGGCTGAAGCCGATCTTTTGCGCGCCAAGGAATCTGCCGAACAGGCCACCCGGGCCAAAAGCGATTTTCTGGCCAACATGAGCCACGAAATCAGAACCCCCATGAACGTCATCATCGGGATGAGCCATCTGGCCCTTAAAACCGATCTCACGCCTAGGCAACGAAATTATATCTTAAACATCGACCAGTCATCCAAAGCACTTTTAGATATCATCAACGACATCCTTGATTTTTCCAAGATTGAAGCTGGAAAGCTCGAAATTGAATCCATACCGTTTTTCCTGGATGATGTGCTGGATAATCTGTCCAACCTGATTTCAAACAAAGCCGAAGAAAAGGGTCTGATGCTGGTGTTTGATATTGACCTTAACTTTCCCCAGGGGGTGGTGGGAGATCCCCTCCGCCTGGGCCAGATTCTGCTCAATCTATGCAGCAATGCGGTTAAATTTACCCATGAAGGTGAAATTGTACTTTCCGCGGGTATTGAACAGCAGACTGAAACAGGTGTTCTGGCCCGGTTCAGCATACGCGACACGGGTATCGGATTGAGCCGGGAACATCAGAACAAGCTGTTTCAGTCATTTTCCCAGGCAGATACATCCACGACCCGGGAATATGGCGGAACCGGCCTGGGACTGGCGATCTGTAAAAATCTGACTGAACTTATGGGCGGCCGGATCGGGGTGACTTCAGCACCCGGCCAGGGCAGTACCTTCTGGTTTACTGTCCGGTTCGGTCTGCACAAGCAGAGCAGAAAAGCCGGAAAAGACGGCACTGACCTGCCAGCCCACCAGAAAGGCAAAGAACTACCCATTGGGACTGATGAAATTAAGCATCATCAGCTTTTAAAAAAAGAACATATCCCTGAAAATTTTGATACAATCAGGGGTGCCAATATCCTATTGGTGGAAGATAACGAGATTAATCAGGAGGTTGCCACTGGGCTTCTGAAAGACAAAGGCTTTGTTGTTTCAGTGGCCGGGAACGGCCAAACGGCTGTTGAAATGATCAAATCTTCAAAAGGGTCTGTCTTTGATGCCGTGCTGATGGACCTTCAGATGCCGGTCATGGATGGCTATGAAGCAACAAGGCAATTGCGCCGGGATCATCGTTTTTACCGGCTGCCCATCATTGCATTGACAGCCGACGCCATGAGTGGGGTCAGGGAAAAAGTGCTCGGCATGGGTATGGATGATTATGTGTCCAAACCCATAGATCCGGCAGATCTTTTCAAGGTGCTGGCAAAGTGGATCAAACCCGGGGATAGGGACTTGCCGGAAAGCAAGGCATCCCGGCAGGCCAAAGAGCAGGGCCGGGAATCCGCGCTGCCGGATCTTCCCGGCATTGATGTCCATAACGGTATGGCACGGATCGGGGGCAGCAAACGCAGGTATCAAGAGTTGCTGGTAAAATTTATTGAAAACCAGGCAGATACCGGCAATCGCATTATGAAGGCCCTGGAAACCGGTGCCGGAGATGAGGCCGCCCGTTTGGTACATAACCTCAAAGGCGTTTCAGGCAATATCGGAGCTGTTAAACTTTATAAGCAGGCCATTGAGGTGGAGGCCGGGCTCAAGGCAGGCGACAGCCGCGGCTTACCTGAAAAAATTAATGCATTGATTGAAACATTGCGTCATACCTGCCAAACATTGCAATCTGTTCTGGATAGACAGGAGACAGGATCAGGCGTGTGCAACACTGACCTTGACAGGGAGGCCATTACCCCGCATATAAAAAGACTGTTTCAATTGCTTTCAGAATCCAGTACCAGGGCACGTTATGCTCTGGAAGAAATTTTACCGATGGTAAACGGGACCACAATGGAGACCGCATTCACCTTGATTGCCAGGCATATAAAAGCCTATGAATTCGAAGAAGCACTTGATGCGCTGAAAAACATCATCCAAGAATTTGATATGGGATTATAGCCAGCAGGTACGCCACATGGAAATTTTCATTTAACAGGGGGGATGAGGACGATACAAGCGTCTCACAAAGGAGTGTTGCATTGTTGCATAAAAGTAAATCCAAAGCCATTATCCTGGTTGTCGATGACACGCCTGAAAATATTGATGTCTTAAATGGCATCCTTGAAAATGAGTATGAAATCAAAACAGCGTTGAGCGGTGAAAAGGCGCTTAAAATAGCTGTGGCCTCAGATCCGCCTGATTTGATTCTGCTTGATATCATGATGCCGGATATGAACGGATATGAAGTTTGCCGGCACTTGAAAATGCGTGCGGATACAAGAAAAATTCCAGTGATATTCGTAACTGCCAAAGGTGACATTGTGGATGAGTTTAAGGGCTTTGAGGTCGGGTGCGTCGATTACATCACTAAACCGGTGAGCCCGTCACTGGTGAAAGCACGTGTTAAAAGCCAGTTGGCCTTATATGACCAGAATCGTGATTTGGAAGAAAAGGTCTGGGAGCGCACAAGGGAACTTGTTCATACCCAGGATGTCACGATTCTCGGCATGGCCGTGCTGGCCGAATACAGGGACAATGAGACCGGAGGACATATCATGCGCACCCAGCATTATGTCCGCCTGCTGGCAGAACACCTGGCCATGCTGCCTAAATTCAGAGGGATGCTGGATGAGGAGATGATTAATCTGTTGTTCAAATCAGCACCATTGCATGATATCGGCAAGGTCGGCGTTCCGGACAGCATTCTGCTTAAACAAAGAGCCCTGACAGAACAGGAATTTGAAATTATTAAACAGCATCCCATTTACGGGGGGGACGCTTTGTCGCGTGCGGAGCAGGCTTTGGGGAAGGATGCATCCACCACTTTTTTGCAGGTAGGCAAGGACGTTGCCTATACCCACCATGAAAGATGGGACGGAACCGGCTATCCTTATGGACTAAAAGGCGAAAAGATTCCCCTGGCCGGCCGGCTGATGGCTCTGGCCGATGTATACGATGCCCTGATCAGTAAACGGGTATACAAACCACCTTTTTCCCACGCCAAAGCAGTTAGAATCATTACCGAAGGCGATGGACGGGTCATGCCCGGTCACTTTGATCCTGATGTTCTGAAGGTGTTCAAGGATCATCATGATGAATTCCGTATGATTGCGCTGCAATATGCCGACCATGAGGAAGAGCGGGAAATGCTCTATTAAAATAATCGTTTAGGCTTAATTTCAATGTCATAAACTTAAGCCTTGAGCATTTTATTTGACCATCCAGGTCAGTCCATGGCTGTTAATCCGAACGAAGGGCTATGATGGGGCTGAGCCTGGCTGCCTGCCTGGCCGGGTAGATGCCGAAAAAAATGCCTGCGGCCACGGCCACGGCACCCCCCAGGCCAATGGAGTTGTAGAACACGGTGAACTGCCATTTGGCATAGCAGGCGATGATCCACGACGCCCCGACGCCTATGGCGATCCCCATGAATCCGCCAACGATGCAGAGCAGGACGGATTCCACTAGGAACTGGAAGAGGATATCCCCTTCCCTGGCGCCCAGCGCCCTGCGGATCCCGATCTCCTTGGTCCGTTCGGTCACGGAGACCAGCATGACGTTCATGACCCCGATACCGCCCACGACCAGGGAAATGGATCCGATGGTCCCCAGAAGCAAGGTGAACAGCTTCATCTGCTTTTGCATCTGGGCGACAAGTTCCTCGGATGTTCTCACCGTCATGGCATTGATCTGGTGCCGGGACAGATAGGAGGTCACCTCGGATTCGATCAGGGCGCGATCCGCATGCGCCCTGGCGCGGGCAATAATCCTTTGGATGGCGGCCTTTTTATCCAGGCGCTGCAGGGTGGAAAGGGGAACCATGATCCCGTCGTTAATCTCATAGGGGCGCATCCCGCCCATGGGCGCTTCCCTGATCTTCCCGATGATGGTCAAACGCTTTTTTTTAAAAAATATACAGGTCCCCACAGGATCATACACCCCCTGGGCAGCAAGTTTGTCCGCGACTTTCTGTCCGATGACGCAGTAGAACATGTGCCGGTCCAGTTCATGGATAAACCGGCCCGAATCAATAACCA
>NZ_JBFXHE010000315.1:0-5199 GCF_050177295.1 Desulfobacter sp. | reverse complement strand
GACCGGTTTTGTGGTTTGTTATTAATTCCCGGTGACCTCCCACGTCACTGGCCACCAGGGCTTTTCCCATAGCCATGGCTTCCAGGGGTTTGAGGGGGGTGACCAGTTCGGTCAGACGCATGGAGTAGCGGGGATAGGCCAGGATGTCGATTATGGCGTACACACCGGCTATTTTTTCATGGGGAATACGACCGGGCATGATGACTTTCTCCTCCAGGCCTAATTTTTTGATTTGAGCAGTTAGTTCATTGGTCATTTCACCACCGCCCACTAAAAGAAGTCTGGCATGGTCATGGGAGATCGTTATCTTGGAGAAAGCATCAATGAGCAGGTCGAGTCCTTCATACCGATAGAAGGACCCTACAAATCCGATCACTTTTTTGTCTTTGAGGTCCCAGGCATCAAGAAAATTCTGGTCCGGCGGTACAGGGCGAAGTTCCATGGGGTTGACACCGTTAAAGACAGGGGTGATTTTCCGGGCCGAAATACCCCTGGAAATCAGATCGTTCTTTAGTCCGTTGCACAAGATAGCCACATGATCCGCTTTTTTGCACACCCATGTTTCAATAGATCGGGTAAGGCGGTATTTCCAGGAATTTTCCGCATAGGTGCCATGGTCTACGGCAGCATCTTCCCAAAAGGCACGGATTTCATACACCAGGGGCAGATGCATTTTCTTTGCAACCTGTATTGCAGGGATGGCATTCAGAATTGGGGAATGGGCATGAATAATGCCGGGTTTTTCTATATTTATTACCTGGAGCAGCCTTTTGTAGAGGCTGTGCATCAGCTTGAGTTCAGATACCATTGGAAGACAGGAGGCAGACACAGGACCTGTCCTGTAATAGGTGAAACCGTTGATCTCTTCCTTTCCGGGCGTTGCTTTTTTCAGGCTTTCTTCGTGTTTGGGAGAGGTAAGGATTACCGGATTGTAGCCCATATTCCTCTGAGCCTTGAAAATGTTCTGGCTTCTGAAGGTGTAACCGCTATGCAGGGGTAAGCTGTGATCTAATATGTGGAGAATTTTCATGTTTGTATTTAATCTTGGTAATAAGCTATTTACATCTCCTTGGCTTTGATATGTTCACGAACTCTGGCGGTCAATCGATCATCATTGTGAATCCACCAAACCCAGATATGTGTATCCATTACAATCATTTATATACCTCCCAATCTGCCTCTGCAACAGGGTCAGTTGGGTTAAGGTACTTAATTGGTTTTCCCCAAAATGGATATTGTTTTTTATCCGCTTTGGATTTCGAGCGGTGAATTATAATCAAAAAGATAAACAAACATGAAATGATGTTGCTGTTCATGAAATATCTTTTTTAAGTTTTCTATCATTTTCCCAATATTATCTCACAAAGACACAAAGGGTGATTTCTTTTCTTTGCGGCTTTGTGTCTTTGTGAGAGGCTAAATTAAACCGACCCGCATTTTATCCTTAGGCGTTCTATATTGCCATCCCAGTTGTAATGGGTCTGAATGTATTTTCGTGCTTTGCGGCCTGCTTCATTTCGGCCAGGCTCGTCCTGTAGATGGTTGATCACGCATGCTGCAAATTTTTTGGGATCATCTTCAACTGAGATAAAGGGTTTATCAAATGCGCCAATTCCCTGAACGGCCGGGGACGTGGAGACAATTGCCTTGCCCATGGACATGGCCTCAAGCACTTTATTCTGGACACCCCTTGCAATTCTCAAGGGGACTACGCAAACAGACGTTTTGTGGTAATATTCTCGGATATCTTCCACAAATCCGGTTGTTTGGATAGAGGGGTCGGAAGCTAATGCTTTAAGTTTTGGGTCAGGGTTGCTGCCGACGATAAAAAAAAGAGCATCGGGTATTTGCTTTTTTATCAGGGGCCAGATGTGATTCGCAAACCAAAGGGCGCCATCTACATTGGCATAGTAATCCATGGCTCCGAAAAAACCGACAATCATGACGTTGTCTTTTTTTCCTGTACTGAATAGATCCGGGTTGAAATAGTCATGATCAACTCCGTTTGTCACAACGTCAAGGCGTTTGGCTTGTGGGTAATATTTTTTAAAAAGCCCGGCTTCAACAGAGGAAACAAAAACCGAATGGTCAAATTCATGGTTAATTTTTTTCTCAAACGTCAGCAATCGAGCTGTTTCTAACTTATATATCAGATTGAAAGGGAAAAATAATTTTTGTGCATATTGGCGCCACTTGTCGGAATCAAGATCGCAAAAATCCATAATCAAAGTATGTGCTGGCTTTTTGTTTTGCGTTGCTTTAAATACATATTCTGCCATGGGAGAGGAAAAGCAGATTAACGCATCATATGATTGCTGTTTTATCCATAGATTAAAAAAAGACTGAAACGCTTTTGAATAGAAATACCCCTGGGAGATACTGTGGCCGGTCAGCAAGGAGAAAAAGCCCTTTATTTTGGCAGCCTTGGTATTTAAGGGAAAGACCTTAACCTGTCTGCAATACTGTTCTATATTTTTTTTAAATTTAAGGTCTTTTGGATCATCAGCCAAGGTAATAAGATCAACTTTATACCTCTTGGACAGGTATTTTATCTCGTTGAAAGACCTTATTTTATCTCCTTTGTTGGGGGGGTAGGGGATGCGATGGCTTAGGTAAAGTATTGTTTTCATGATCTCACAAAGACACTAAGGCACGAAGAATTAAAACTTTTTGGCTTTGTGTGAGTTTTAAGCAAGATTTCTGGAAATTACCGGGCCAAGTATTTTTGTCATAAAATGGGGTAGTTTCTGCCATGTTTCAATTTTTTTCCTGTATTTTGGATTTGCAGGACTCAGATTGGGAAGCTCATCCAACGTTACAAGATGGTATTGGTAGGATAGGGGGGTCGGTTCAAACCCCCAGTGCTTTTTGAAGCTGAAAGACCCTGTGCCTTCTTTGCTACGGCCGTAATCGAATATGGTACAGCCCTTTTCAACTGCCAGTTTCATAAGTTCCCAGTACATGAAATCGTTGGGACCAAGGTGCCTGTACTGGAAATCAGATCCTGCGTAATAAGGAATCATCTGGTCTTTAAAGATAAAGAATAAAACTGCGGCAGATAGATGGCCTTCTTTGGTACGAACAACCAAAAGGTCTGCATTTTTGCCATATTCAGTCAGAAAATTATTAAAAAACTTTTTAGGAAAGATCGGTGTGCCCAGGCGATGGTAATTTAAGGCCAGTATTTTATAAAATTCGTCCAGCAGGTGATGCCCTGTTTCTGAGGATAGTCCTTTTTTTATGGCATTTTTCACCATGGCCCTGGATTTTCTTGGGATGGCTTTCAGGTTTTCATCATGGTCGGAAGATATTTTTTTGCGAAAATTATAATATAAGGATTTTGTTTTAAAGCCATTGAGCTCTTTTCTGTTTCTCAGTTCGAGGTACTGGGCTTTTTCCGACTCGGCAATTCGGCAGGCCCTATTGATCAAGCCCCTCTCTATATTTTCATTATCTGATAACACGCCGCCCAGTTCTGCAAAAGGGATGCTGATAAACGCGTGCCCGAACAGAATGCTTTTAAGTTCAAATATGGGGCATATGCCTTTGATATATCCATTCTTTTTTTCTGTCAGATAATGGGCTTTATGCCCAAAAGTTTTTTCAACAACCCTTTTCCAGGCTGTCAGGTGGAAAACCGTACCTGAAGGATGCTTTGTGACGTAATTATCCCAGGCAATCTCGTCTGCTTTGCTTATTTTTTTAATAGCTGCCATCATTATGGTTCAGGACACCGATATCCGCTGATACAACTCTTTTATCGCTGATAAATATAAAGGACATTTTTTATAAATCTGTTCTGCCTGTTCTTCATTATATGTGTGTGACAGTAAGTTTCTGGATTGAATCATTTCTAAAAAGATACCCTCGTGTTCGATAATCGAAAGGGCATAGGCTTCCTTGAAGACGAGTCTCGGGGATACGGCTCGGATTCCATGGATATCTTCTAAGAAGATTTTCAGTGTTTTCAACATCAATTCATATGTAAATTCAAACCGCGTGTATTTCTCTTGCGCGGGATCCGAATAGAAACAATTGATAGTTACCCTCTATTTCACTGCTGATTATTTTTGCTGCCTGTTTCAGGATTTCTTCTATTTTCATTCTGATCTCACAAAGACACCAAGACACAAAGATTTTTATTCGACTTTATGCAGCTTTGTGGCTTTGTGTGAGAATAAAATTAAAATTGTAAATGAGTCAGAAGAATATCCGTAATCCGATCTGATGCCCTGCCATCCCATAGATCGGGTTTTTTTCCGGTTCGCCAGGTTCCTGCCATAATTTTTTTAAATGCATCAAGAATTTTATGCTTTGATGTACCAACGAGCTCGTTTGTTCCCTGGGTGATGGTGATGGGACGTTCTGTATTTTCCCGGATGGTCAGACAGGGAATTCCAAGGGCAGTGGTTTCTTCCTGGAGCCCTCCGGAATCCGTCAGGGCTAATTTTGCGTCTTTCCACAGGTTTAAAAACGCCATGTATGACAGTGGCGGTGTCAGCGTTATGGTTTCAGGGGGCTGGATGCCAAAGGCTTCCATATTCTTTTGAGTTCTTGGGTGGATGGGAAAAATTAGCGGCAACCTTTGAGATATTTGATCCAGGGTTTTGAAAATCCGTACCAGAGTTGGCTTGTCATCCACGTTGGAAGGTCGGTGTAACGTTACGACACCGTACTCGGTGTGGCCGGATTTATAGTCATTGTGCTTGAGGACGGTTGAATCCATTTTTTCCAGTTGAGAGAGCTGATAAAAGAGATTATCAATCATAACATGACCGACAAAATGAATGCAGGATTCCGGCTTTCCCTCTTTTTTCAGATTGGTCATACCCTGTTCTTCCGTGACGAAAAAGATATCTGAAATGGCATCGGTAACCATGCGGTTAATCTCTTCGGGCATGTCAAGGTCAAAGCTGCGGAGACCTGCCTCCACATGGGCGACTTTGATGTGCATCTTTTTGGCTACGACGGAGCAGGCCAGCGTGGAGTTAACATCGCCCACGACCATGACAAGATCGGGCCTGTCCTGTTCGCATACGGCCTCGAATTCAACCATTATTTTTGCGGTTTGCCGGGCGTGAGACCCTCCGCCTGCCCCTAAATGGTAATCAGGGTTGCGGATGCCCAGCTCCTCAAAAAAGATGTCGCTCATGTTGGCGTCATAATGCTGGCCTGTATGGATAATTTTATAGGAAATAT
>NZ_JBFXHE010000314.1:0-5203 GCF_050177295.1 Desulfobacter sp. | reverse complement strand
TGCTGCGGAAACGTCCGCCAACTCACCGGCCCTCGCCTTCAGAAAGCTGGACATGGTGCTCATTTTTTTCGGCAGATAAGACACTTCCGGCGTTACGAATAGAATTCTGGGCTGTTTAAAAATATGATGCATCGGGTTCTCCTATCATTCAAATATTTTGAAAATCAGGTAACCCAGGGCCGGAATACCGGCTGCCCCAGGAATGGTCAGAATCCTGGCCAGAACAATATTCCCCGTCACTCCCCACTTGAACGACAATCGCGGAATGTTCATTTAAAAGAGTTCACCCCATCGATAAGGTATCTGAACTGATATCTTTTTAAAAGATAGAGGGGTTATGATTACAAATCAACACGACAAAAGACTATAAAAAACCATATAAACAAACTATTTAAAATAGGGGATTATTCGAGGGACAGCAGGAATGACCGAAGATTGATTTTTTTATTTTTCAGGTTTGTTTTTGCCCGGATATTATCCCGGTGGCGAGAGACGGTGTGAAAAGAGCAGTTCAGGATTTGCGATATTTCTTTGTTGGATTTTCCCAATTTAATAAGCTGGGCCACATGAATTTCCGTAGGGGTTAAATTGATCAGTTTATCTGATAATTTTTTTGAAAACGGGGAAAGGATATTTTTTAAACGCAATTCCAGAATCTTGATTAGTTCTTCTTGATTTTCTTGTGTCAGGGTGTTTTTCAGATTTTGAATAATTGGGGTAAGCAGTATTTGATAGTTGGCGAATATATTTTGTCCAATTTCCTCTTTATCCAGTTCTCTTCTTTTCAGCAGCACTTTCAATGCGGCATTCATCTCTTTCAGTTCAGCAGCCTTTTGTTCTAATTTCAGCTCGGTTTGCCTGTGCGCAGTAATGTCGATCTGATATTCTAAGACCCGGCAGAGTTGTCCGTTAGGCTCAAATATCGGGAATGCATATGTTTCCATGTTCAGCTGATTTCCCTGATCATCGTAATGTAACAGTTCTCCAATAAAGGGTTTGCCCGTTCGCTTGATTTCCTGAACCGGGCATGGATGGTCATCATCGGTACAAGGCGTGCTCCGATGGTGGGCGACCGCATGGCATTTGAGCCCTATAACCTTTTCCCCGCCGTAAGCATCATTGGCCAGTTCAACGGTATAGTCGCTTGCGTTTATCACGACAAACGGGTTTGTTATCGAATTAATGGTTGTTCTCAGGAACATCTCACTGTGCTTCACTGCCTCTGTCAATCGGACTCGCTCTATGATACGCCCCAATCTTTCCGATATAGTATTCAGCAAACAAGACTCTTCTATCAAAAATGATCCTTCATTAAATGCCGGTCGATTCTCTGTGTAGCACACCGTCATCTGCCCCGCCTTCTTTCCCTGAATGACAATATCACTGGTCTGCATCCATTGCGTTTTCCTAAAACCCTTGGTCTGAAAGATCTGCCCTTCCAGTTCAATGCAAGCTTCCGCGATTCCGGGGAATTGCCACGCCTGGGGAATCATCAAAACTGTTGTTTTCAATACCTCGTTTAAACTGATATCCGGTTTCTCCAACAGGTCGGAAAATCGGAATAAAAGATTCAGCTTCTTGATCCGTTCTTTTAATGCATACTCTAAACGTTTGGACTCGCTGATGTCAGTTAGCGTAACCTGGCAGACGGAAGATTGTCCGGCGTTCTTCGCAATCATAAAATCCAGCCGCGTCCAAAACAGCGATTTGTCATTTCTCAGCATTTGCAGTTCAATGGTCTGGGGTTGACCGGTTTCAAAAACGATTTTCCAGTGGCGGTGGTATCTAAGATAATCCTCACTTAAGATAAACTCAGAGATCGGCCTGTTGATCAGGTCTCTTCGGATCCGGCCGAGCAGGGTGACGGCAGTGATATTGACATCCTGGATGAATCCTTTTTCATTAACAACACAATAGCCCACCGGTGCGAGATTATAAAGGTCGAAATAACGTTTGCGGGAGAGCTCCAGTTCCTCTTGGGCCGCACAGAGTTCATCATTTTGCATTTGCAGCTCAATCTTGTGTACCTCCAGTTCGTGAATCAGTTCACCGATTTCTTCGCGTGACAAGGTTGTAAAATCGTCCGGCAAGGCCCCTGTTTCTTGTTTAATTTTTTTTTCAGCCCGGCGTCTAAGTTCAGAGGCGCTATCGGGTTGGTTATCCTTGTTATTCAAAATGTATCCCTGGTGCGGTAGGGTATGATGCGCATGTTGAACCATCTCCCTTCATCGGTTTGCACTTCGGTTTCAACGGGTGTCAAATACTGCAGGACCTTTTCCAGATCTCTAATCATGTTGTCGTATTTCAGGTTACTGGCAACATGCCGGATAGGCCTGCCGATATCTGTGGGAATGAGGTTGACTATCATCGTGGCTTCAGGTGTAAACCGCCGAACCTGCATGTTATTGTCCACAAAAATATTCTGGATTTCCTCATTGGTTGATTTGAGCTCTTCATTTGACGATTCCAGCTTTTCGATAGTTGTCTGATGACTTTCCCTGGTTGTCTGCAGCTCCCGTTCCAATTCAGCAATGCGCGTTGACGCAAGCGAGGAGTCATCTTTACCGGCGTGGTCCCCTGTTTCGTCCATGGATTCGGATTCGATATCCTCAAAAACCACAAATAACCGTCCGGCAAGCTCATCCGGTTTCTTTAAAGAGCAAACATGCAGATTGATCAGTTGATACTCTCCGTTGGTCTTTACAGACAGTCTTTTCTTGGTTGCTTTAGCAGCCGATGATCGGGCAAGCCTAAGGGCGGCTGACAGTTCTATGCGCAGTCCCTCACGCACCATATCCAGAATGTTGTTGGTGACAGGGCCGCTCGGTGTCTCAAGGTATTTACCGGTCCGGCCCTGTATATTTATGATGTCGCCATCGGGAAAACGGCAGGTCCTTGATAACATTCTGGACGGAAAAGACCACACAATCCCGAATTTCTTTTCGTATACGGTAAAAATCTCCCTCTTGAATGAAGAAACGATTCACACGCTCCTCCCCCAGATCCGCTTTGATACTTCACGGGTAGACACCTTGACGGGCTTTGCTGATGGCCCGGTTGTCAATATGCGTACCAAATATTTGCAGGTTTATCCGGTTTGAAGTCTTGTCAAGGACCTCTTTAAAAGCCATCCCGCTTGTTGGCGGAACTTTTGTAAAAAATGCCTTTAATGCTTCCAATCCCCCGGCGGACGCACCCAATCCCACAACAGGAAATGATTTTAGTGCTGATTTTCTTTCAATACTGCCGGTTGCTTTTTTCCCCTGGGTTTCATGCCTTTTTGATTTCGATTGCGACAATTGGGTTTTTATCCCTTTCTTTTTAGGCCCTGTAACCTATTTTAGCACTTCGCACTTCACTATACCAAAATTATAGGACGGCACAATATTTTTCCGGCCACGGAAGTTTAAAATAAAAAGGGATCTCCTATCACGGATACGTTTGTCCGAACCCGAGAGCAGGAATCGCGCATCTACTCCTCCACGGTCCGATACCAGGCTATAGTTGCTCCGGAACCGGTTTGAATAATTGATCAAGGTGGGGCCGCCCGGGTCAGAACTCCATTCTTCCGGCCCGGGTCGTATTTACACCAATGTTGCGTACAGGCGGTAATAATCTATTTAACAGCGATTTCAATCTGTTTTGGTTTTGATTTTTCTGTTTTCGGCAGGTGAAGCGTCAATATCCCACCCTCAAACTGGGCGTCAACCTGTTCTTCCGTCACATTGTCCGGCAGGGAAAAACTGCGCAGGAACTTACCGTAATGCCGCTCTATTCTGTGGTATTTAGTGTTTTTTTCCTCTTTTTGATGTTTCCGCTCACCGCTGATATTGAGTACACCGTTATCAATGGTGATCTTGATATCCTCCCGTTTGATTTCGGGGATCTCCACCTTGATGGTAAACTCCGAATCAGTCTCGGCAACGTCCGCGCGGGGAGCCCAGTCCCCGGACGCTAAAAGTTCCTGGGTGCCGATTGAAGGTTGGTTCACATGTGTAAGGTACTTGCTGAAAATATTATCGATTTCCCGAAACGGGTCCCATTTGGTCAATTTCATATCTTGTCTCCTTTTTTTTCATCCGCAGTTCACAGACCTGTCGTGTTTTTAAAGTGTCGAGGTCTTTCAAATGCTGGTAGTAGATAATATGGTCTTCTAAAACAATATAATCCGTTATGTGTTTATCCAGAAGAGATGACCTTTCCATCGACAGCATATCTGCAATGGTTAGATTGGCAGCCATTATAATTCCGTTTAAATCAATGGTAAAATCACCAACCGGTGTTGTGTCATAGAGTCGCGTATAGTATATCTTTGATCTCATAAGCTCCAGTTGGGATCGGAGTAGTTCTTTATTCTGCATCTCCAGTTCAATTCTCAGAGTTTGGAGATTCTGAATGAGTTTAAGCCTGTCTTCTGAATCAGCAAGTGGCATGGCAAAATTCGGACTCGTCATTAATAATTCTTCTTTCAACGATAATTGGTTGAAATTTTTAACGCTTTTGCGGCAAGGTCATCCGGCTTCTGACCAGGCATATGACTTGCGATGCGGCTTCTTGAAGAGTGTTTCATGTTTTCCCCTCCGTTACGAAATTAAACCAAAAAATAATCGGGCGTATTCTTTGAACCCTTTTTGCTTGTCCTGCATGTGCATGCAGTTTATCGCCAGAGGTGTCGTAGACGCAGACTTCCATGCTTTTATAGGCCTTGCATTTTTACGAGTAAAAATGGCTGTTTTAACGAGAAAATTGATGTCTCCGATAACCGGTTGAAAATAAATAAAACCATCTTTGACAGTAACCTGCATTTTCAATCCCTGCGTTTTTACCATTTCCCATGCGATGTAAGGCGTTAGATAATAATTGATATTTTTATTTAAAAATTGAATCTGGTGGTTTTCAATTCCATTTAGTTGAAAGCTTTCAATCATTACATCCTGTCCCAAAATTGGATCAAAGGCAGCCATACCGCCTTTTTGCGGCGAATCCGGATTATTGGGAACCACCTCCATCAACATATTATAATGTTCATTATTCTTTTTCAGTGCCAGTGCCAGTGCTTCATGGTCAATAGAGCCAGTTAAATAATCAAGATCTTCAATATTATAAGATATCTTGATTTCCATATTCTTTAATATATCGCCAAATTGATCACAGGTCAGATAGTTGCGGTTTTGGTTTTCCGTGATGTGGAAAATCTGGTTAA
>NZ_JBFXHE010000313.1:0-5205 GCF_050177295.1 Desulfobacter sp. | reverse complement strand
GGCACAGGCTTTAATGCCTTTTTGACACCGGAATCCACACCGGTAAATCCCATGAAGGCAATGGCTATAATCCCGCCGATGACCAGGGTAATGGCCGCCCCTTCAAAGGGCTTGGGAATATCGCAAAGTTCCAGTTCTTCCCGGATACCCGCCATAATCACGATGGCAATGGTGAATCCCAGTCCGCCAAAAAGGGCCAGGGTCATGGCTTTCCCCAGGTCCCACACCTCTTTGGGATTATCAACGCCCGCCACATGGCTCATGATGGTCAGGCAGGCAAACAGGATGGCGCAATTGGTCGTAATCAAAGGCAGAAATACCCCGAAGGACCGGTAAAGCGGGGGAAAGAATTTTTTAACATACATCTCCACAAACTGAACCGAAGAGGCAATGGCAAAAATATACACAATGTAACTGAGTACGGTCAGATCAATTTGGGCCGCCGCTTCAGGCGTGGTAAAAAAGCCGGCAATAAAGGCCGATACCGGGGCACCTGGGATCAGCACGAAAACAGTGATCCCCCAGGAGAGAAAGGCGGCAATACTCATGACAAAGGTCACGGCGCATCCCATGCCAAAGGCCATGTCCACTTTTTTGGACACTCCCACAAACGGGCAGATGCCCACAAAGTAATAAAATATAAAGTTGTTAATTATCGATGCTGACAGGGCAATCAGCAGGATATCCACAAAATAGTCCATTAGACCCGCCTCAATTTTTGTAAATTTTCATCTAAATTTAATTGCGGGTTTGTTCCCGCTTAAAGTCGATATAGTTCACCAGCCCCAGCAGCAGACCCAGGGTGATGAATGCACCCGGGGGCAGTACCATGATGACCCAGTCCGGCCAAAAGGATGGCAGGACCCTGAATCCCATGAGCATGCCGGTGCCTAAAATCTCACGGATAGCGGCAATACTGGCCAGGGCCAGGCCGAACCCGATGGACTGGCCCAGGGCATCCGCCGCTGCAATAACCACATTCTGCTTGGACGCACACACCTCACACCGGCAGATGATCAGACAGTTCACAATGATCAAAGGGATATATGGGCCAAGGGTTTTACTCATCTGGAACATGTATGCGGCCAGAACCCTGTCCGCCACCGTTACAAAGGTAGCAATGGTCAGGGTAAAAACCACGATACGCAGATGGGGTTTTAACAGGTTTCGGATCAGGCTGATCACGACATTGGCGCAGACCAGAACAAAGGCCACGCAAACGGCCATGGTCAGGGCCGGTTTCATGCCGTTGGTAACAGCCAGGGTGGCACACAGCCCAAGAAGCTGCCGGTACACCGGGTTCTCGGGCAGAATCCCCTGTACAAATCTCTCCGTAGCTGTAGGTTGATCAGCCATCAGGAACGCTCCTTATTTTTACCGGGATTTTTACCGGGCTCCTCGGTTTGAACCGCCGGGGTTTTGCTATTGCTGGCAGGGTTGTCAGTGACCTGAAGCTGGGATGCCACGTTGGCAATCGTCGTATTCACGATGCCGGTCACACTTCTTGAAGAGATCGTGGCGCCGGAAATGGCGTCGATTTCATCTTCTTTGGCCCCGCCCCCCTTAACAACGGAAAGGGTTTTTTCCGTGGATTTTTCCTTAAACTGACCCCGCCAGGCATCTTCCATAATTTTGGCGCCCAGGCCGGGCGTCTCTTTCTGGTCCAGAACAAAAAGCCCTGTAATGCGCTTGCCCTGGGCATCAAGTCCCACCAGCAGCTCAATTTTATCCGCATATCCCTGGCCGTCGGCTTTGACTACATGCCCGATCATTTTTCCTTCCGGCAGCCAGGCATCATACACGGTGTAAAATTTGGTGATTCCGTTTTTTTTGACGTCAATCACCCGTGACTTGATGGTCAGGGACTGATTGTCAGCGGCAAGCTCAGCAGATAGGTCCTCTCCGAGTACCAGTCCGGGTATTTTTGCCATGGTCTCTTTGATCTTGTTCGCCTCAATCACAGGCCCGAGCTTTGCCTGGATACCGGCAAGGGCGGTGCCGAACAGGGTGGCAAGGAGAAGTACCAGCCAGGCCTGGGCCAGGTTACTGTTTTTCAATGACATGATATCAGACCTCCCTTTGTCCCATGGGCTGGGGAATGGTCCAGCGGTTAATCAGCGGGGTCATGGCATTCATGAGCAGCACGGCGAACATCACACCTTCCGGATAACCGGAAAACAGGCGGATCACCATGATCAGGCAGCCGGTTCCCACGCCGAAAATCATTTTCCCTTTCGCAGTTAACGGTGATGTCACAGGATCCGTGGCAATGAAAAAGGCACCGAACATCAGTGCGCCTGCAAATAGATGGTGCAGCAGGAACAGTCCCTGATATCCTCCTGTGATATCCGTAATTGCCGCGATCAGGGCAACGGTTATTAAAATGCTTGCAGGAATCTGCCAGGAAGCGGTTTTTCTGTATATCAGATAAAGCCCCCCTAAAATGCAGGCAATGGCACTGACCTCCCCGACAGACCCGTTGGTAACACCCATAAACAATGGCGCAATACCCGTTTGAACGCCATTGAATTTCAATGCGCTCAAGGGCGTTGCCCCGGACACAGCATCCGCCAGTCCTGTTACATTTTCATAGGCACCCGCCCCCATGAGCTGGGCAAAGGCAATCATGACAAACGCCCTTCCCACCATAGCGGGGTTGAAGATGTTCATGCCAACGCCGCCGAATATGATTTTTCCGATCCCGATGCCGACCACCGAGGCTAAAGCCCCCACAAACCAGGGGGCTGACCCCGGCATGGAAAGGCCTAAAATGATACCGGTGACCATGGCGGAACAATCTTTCAACGTAAAATATTTTCCCCTCATGCGGACAAAGAGATATTCTGCCGCAAGACAGGCAGCCATACAGACAATAAGCTGTTTCAGGGCATAGAACCGGAATAAATAAAGAGATACGGCAATGGCAGGTGACAGCCCAAGAATCACATCGACCATCATCCTGCGTGTGCCGGCCCGGCTGTCTGAAATATGCGGGGACGGGGCCACATGGATAAAAGGCGGCTTTTGCCCGGGCCTGTCTTCAGGCGACATGGCTGAATCTATCTGTCTATTTGTGTCTGACACGTTTTGTTCCTTGTATCAATTAATTAAATTGTCAATTAATTCTGTTGTCAAAAGGCGATTTCAGGCATGAAATCAGCGGCGCTCCCAGGCATTTACCTGGACCTTGCCCTCACGAATCAGCTGGACCAGGTTCAGTTTTGCCGGACATACATAGCTGCAGCATCCGCATTCAACACAGGCACGAATATGGTAGTGGCTGGCAAGCTCGGGATTCTTATACCGGGCTGCTAAAGCCAGCCTTGTGGGCACAAGGTTCATGGGGCAGGCATCCACACAGCGCCCGCAGCGCACGCAATGGGTCTCTTCTGCGCCCCTGTCAACTTCGTCACGAGTAAGCACTGTTAGCCCTGATGTGCCCTTGGTTACGGGGGCAGACAGATCTGAGAATGCAAATCCCATCATGGGGCCGCCGGAAATGATCCGGACCGCATCCGGCCTCAGGCCCCCGCAGAAGTCAACGACCTCGGCCAAAGATATCCCGATGGGCACAAAAATATTTTTCGGGTTGCAGATGCCGTGGCCGGAAACACTGATTACTCTGTGTGTCAACGGTGCTCCCTTGATGATGCTGCGGGCCACTGTCGCCACGGTTTGCACGTTACTCACGGCAACACCTGCATCCGCCGGCAGGCCACCCAACGGAATCTCAAGGCCTATTACTGCTTTTACAAGCTGTTTTTCACTTCCCTGGGGGTATTTGGTTTTCAACACGGCAACCCGCACCACTGTCTGCTTGGCCGCATGTTGAAGCCGTCTGATTGCCTCGGGTTTATTGTCTTCAACACAGATGACAATTTCCCTGGCTGAGACCGCCCTGGCCGTCAGAAGCGCGCCGGTCACGATAGCCCCAGGCGCCTCAATCATAAGCCTGGAGTCACAGGTCAGATATGGCTCGCACTCACAGCCGTTCACAATTAAGGTATCAATCGTCCGGGTATCATTGGGCATCACCTTGACATGAGTGGGGAACGCTGCCCCGCCTAAACCCACTATGCCGGACGCTTGAATTCTTTTTACAATGTCCATGGGCTCATAATTGGAAAAGCCGTGCCTGGGCCATTGTGTAAACTTCATCTCTTCCCAGATTTTTTCCGAAGGCGTCTGCTCCCCTTCCGCCTGGATGGTGATGGCTTCAAGACGCCTGCCGTTGGGCAGGTTCACCATTGCATTTTTTTTAACTTTTCCGGCAATTGGAGAGTGAATTGAGGCGGAAACAAAGGCCTCTCCCTTACCAACCATCTGCCCGTAACTGACCGTTTCTCCGGACTTGACAATTTGTTTGCAGGGCACCCCAAGATGCTGAAGCAGCGGCAAGGTAACTGTTATAGGTGCTTCCATCACTTCGACAACCATGTTGGCGGACAACGCTTTATTATCCGGTGGGTGAATCCCATGGGGAAAACTGCCGGTTCCCGGAAATCCCTTTAATTTAAATAAACCCATAAATTTCTGTACACCTTATTTCTGATCTACCTAAGACAGCGTCTAAAAAAGTTCATACAAAAAATCGTAGATTTCCAGACTTTTTAATTTTTATCAAGCCCCAAATTAAAAAAATAATAAATTACTTGTCAATTATTTAAAATCTCGATTGATTTTTCTTGGCTCTGCCATGGATTTATATTACCTTGTTATCAGTGTCATAAATGTAAGTATTGAGTATTTTATTTTACCAAGAAGGACACGAAGTGCACGAAGATATTAGAGTACCAAACTTTGTGGTTTTCATGAACTTCGTGGTTTTAATCTGAAATCAAATTATAAAAAAATAGGGATTAAAAATGGGAACCATACTGATTGTTTATTCATCCAGAGTAGATGAAACAAAGGGAATAGCTGAATTAATCGCAGAGGGCGTTCGTCAGTCAGGGCATAAGGTACAAGTTAAAACCGCTGAACAGATAAACACTGAAGAAGATTTAGCCGGGTATGATGCCTATGTATTCGGTTCCCCCACCTATCACGGGGAAATGCTGCCTTCCATGAAACAGGTATTATTCATGGCTGAGCGCGCACAGTTGAAGGACAAGCCGGGTGGTGCCTTTGGTGCCTATGGATGGAGCGGAGAGGCCAATAAAAGAATATTTGATACAATGAACTATATTTTTAAAATGAAAATGG
>NZ_JBFXHE010000312.1:0-5225 GCF_050177295.1 Desulfobacter sp. | reverse complement strand
CTTATCCTGATCAATGCGGGTTACAAGCACGATATTTTCGGATTGTTCCAGTTTTTCAAGAATGGCAATAATCTGTGCCGATGTTTTGCCCTGCCCGAAAATAACCTCGGGGAATCCTTTGCGAAGAGCTCTGTGATGATCCACATGGGCGCAACCGATATCTTCAAACGAAAGGTGTTTTAATTGATCTGCGGCCTGTCCAACGGGCAGTGTGCCCTCGGCCACCATGGAAAGAATTTGTGTTAATGTATCAATGTTCATATAGCGTCTAAGTGTTTTGCCTTTTCAATCAGGCAAGTCCTTTCCCTGCTTTATTTGTTTCTTCCGAAGACGAAGTCTCCTCCCGGGCAGAAGGCGCTTCTTCAGGAGCCTGTGCCTTCCGGGAAGGTATAGTCTTGTCTTTGCCCCACTGGTAATGACCGAATTTACAATACCCCCGAACATTATTGAATCGTGCGTCAATGCTCTTGGGAATGGGGATCACATTGCCTTCAACTGATGATATCAGAAATTCGGCCAAAGGGATAGATCCACCGCCGGATACGATAATGGAGTCAATATCCCAGTCATTTTTCCACAGCCGGTTTAAATTAGAGGCAATGGTCGAAGCTACATGTGTATACACCCGTTTTTTTAAGATTGACCACTATCCACCCAGGGCAAACGCACTTAAATTGTATTGACTCCAAGCACTTTCATGAGGTAAGAATTATCCCATCCTGCTTGCAGGCGTTTGACATTTATGCTCTTTTTCAAACTGTTTTCCTGCTTCAGCAGGTTCGTGGCAATGTGGCGTACCATTGCAAAATTTTCAGCTGCATTACCGGCTCGCTTTCGACACTCATCCTCCCTGAACGCGACATCAAGCACCCAATGCAATTTTTTTCTGGCATCCCATGGCATCTATCGTGACAGTATTCCTTGAAATATCAAGTAAATCGAGCAATTCCGGAATTGCTGTGATTTCATTTGAGTTTTCATCCGTTTTTAACTGCCCCAGTACCATATTCGTATCTGATGCCCAGGCACTCACCATATGAATTGCAGATTTGCCATTCGTTTTGTCATGTGAGTGTCTTAGTGTTTTTCCATCCACTGCAATGACAGTTTCCGGCAGTCGCTATTAACTTATGCAACTTCTGCCTATCCAATCAAGGGTCATTTATCTTTGAAAACTCCGATATTAGCGTGATATTTGAGGTGGTCATTGTTGAATTCCCTGAAATGAGGTTATAAAAAAGGTGTTTAAATATCAGGAATCTTCAAACACCGCAAACCTCTCTTCAATCAATCAAAAATTTTAATGCGTTTGCCCTGGGCAATTGCATGTAAAAAAAATACCTAATCTTTTTCATTAATTATCGATACTTTTTTTGACAAAAAGTATTTTTCCACTCTACCATCAAAAGATATAGAAAGCAGTGTTGCCGGGGTTTATACCACAGAAAAAGGCCCGCTTCTTGTGGCGTCGCGGCCTGTCATCCGAAGTCTTCACCAGGGGCCGGCAAAAGGCTATTTGATCATGGGTCGCTTTCTGAACGAGGCGTACATGAAAATCCTGACGGACCAGACCAAGGTGGATCACCGATATTGGCTTTCACAGGACCCCTCCATTCCGGCGGAATCCCGGTCGATATTTGAAAGAGTTCAAAAAAATTCCGGTCCCGTATTTGAAGAGCAGGATAAAAGCATGCTCTTCGTATACAATGTTTTCAAGGGGTTGACCAGTTCATCCGACCTCATCATCCGCGCCGAAATTCCCCGGCAGATCATGAAATATGCAAAGAACACCATGTTTCTTGTTCTGATTTCCACTGTGTTGGCCGGATTTACCCTGCTGTTTGTGATGTTTTTTTTATTGAATCAGGTGGTGATTGACCCCTTGGGGAAACTGACGGCGTGGGTTGTTTCGTTGGGGTCGGCAAAACCGACTTTATTTCCCTTTTGTTTAAACAGGAACGATGAAATCGGTATTTTGTGCTTTGCGTTTCAAACGCTTTTTAATAAACTTACCCAGGTTCATAAAAATTTGCAGGAAATCAATCTTCGTTTGAATCATGAAACCCGGACTTTGACTTTTGAAATCAGCCCGCCGATACTTTATGAACTGGGACTGAAGCCGGCCTTGGAATGGCTTTTGGAAACCACCTGCAGGGAACATGGTATCGACACTTTTCTGGAAGGAGATCTGGAGGGAGATCGGCTGGATAACAGTTTGAGTATTCTTATTTTCAGAACAGTAAGAGAATTACTCCACAATATCATCAAACACGCAAACGCTTCGGAAACAACGGTGCGCTTGTCTCAAGGAGCGAATTTCTTTGAAATCTGTGTTACGGATAACGGGATTGGGTTTGATCCTGAAAAACAGTATAAAAATATCGGTTTCGGCCTTTTCAGCATTCGTGAACGCTTCAGCTCCATTGGCGGAGAGTTTTCGATCTTGTCTAAGTCCGGTGAGGGAACCCGGGCAATTTTAAAGGTCCCGTATAATTTGAAACATACCGTTTAAAGGAAACACCATGAAAATAAATATTATTCTTGCCGATGATCATCATGTGATTCGTGAAGGTCTCAGGCTGCTTCTTGAACGGGAGACGGATCTCCTGGTCCTTGCCGAAGCTGACACTGGAAGGGCCGCCCTGTCTGCAGTTAAAAAATTCAACCCTGATCTTGTGATCATGGATGTCTCCATGCCTGAGTTAAACGGTATGGAAGCCACCCGGAAAATCCTGTCAGAAGCCCCAGCCACTAAAGTCCTGGCCCTTTCCATGTACTCGGACAAGCGCTTTGTGGAAGGGATGTTCCAGGCCGGTGTGTCCGGCTATATCCTGAAAAACTGCATCGCAAGAGAACTGGTTTCGGCCATCCGCCTGGTGGCAAAAGGGCAGGTCTACATCAGCCCTGAAATTGCAGGGACCATTGTGGACGGATACCTGTCGCGCCTTGTGCCTCAAACTGATACAACCCATCGCTTACAAAGAAAAACTTTAACCGATCGGGAACGCGAAATTCTTCAATTGATCTCCGAAGGTCAAAATTCCAAAGAGGTCGCTGAAACACTCCATGTCAGTTCAAAAACCGTCGATGCCCACCGGAGAAACATCATGGAAAAGGTCGGCGTCCATTCCATTGCGGAGTTGACCAAATTTGCCATACGCGAAGGGATAACCACCCTGTAACCCCATGGTACCCGGCTCTTTTTGCCTGAACTTTTAAGCCATCGGCTATACTTCAACTAGGCATTTTGCCAATATCATTTCAAAATCGCATCTGGTAAAGTGAAGAATCATTGATATCTATTGTTCATCAAATCAGCCTACATGCTGCCTTGTGGCAGACAACTTTTATATATCCCCAAAAATATTAAAAGGAGAGCAACATGATGAAAAAGTTGACAGGTATTCTGGTAAGTTCCTTATTTTTAATTTCGGCAGCCTGGGCTGCCGGAGGCAGTCCTACCGTCAGTTCCGATATTGAAAAGCTCGGGATGCGGCTTTATAACGACAAGAACATGTCATTTAACGGCACACAATCCTGCCGGAACTGCCACCATCATTTCAGTGGATTTGCAGATATCACAAATCATCTGGATCCTTATACCAATTTTGTTTCAACGGGCGCAGATGGCGTCAGCAAAGGCGGGCGCAATGCTCCTTCCTCTGCGTATGCCGGATTCAGCCCGATACTGGCTCTGGATGAAGCTTCCGGCGAATGGGTCGGCGGCATGTTCTGGGACGGCCGCGCAGCTGGCTGGGATCTGGGCGACCCCCTTGCCGAGCAAGCCCAGGGACCGCCGTTAAATCCCGTTGAAATGAACATGCCCAGTAAAGCGTCGGTGATAAATGTGATTCGGACTTCAGATTACGTTAACCTCTGGATCCGGGTTTTCGGCAAAGGATCACTTGATGACGTGGATGCTGCCTATGATAAATTTGGTGAAGCCATCGCGGCATATGAACGCTCCACTGATATCACCAAATTCACTTCAAAGTTTGACACAGTACTAGAAACAGACTTTACCGCCGCAGAACAGGCGGGCAAGACTCTTTTTCAAACCAATTGTTCCTCATGTCATTCCATGGAGGCGGCCTTTGATGCGCCGGCCCCACTTTTTACCAATTACCAATACGCCAATATCGGTGTGCCGGCCAATCCGGGAATTCCATCAGATGAACCGGATTTAGGTCTGGGGGACATAGTCGAGGATTCAGCCCAAAACGGCAAGTTTAAAATTCCAACTCTCCGCAATATCGCGCTTACAGCCCCTTATTCTCACAACGGCGTATTCCCAACCCTCACGGCAATGCTTCAGTTTATCAATGACAGCAGTAAGTTTACACCGGAAGTGGAAGAAAACCTGTCAACAAAAGTTGGAAATCTGGGGCTAACACCAAATCAGCTGAAAGAGATCGAAGCCTTTTTAATGACCTTGACAGATGATTATTAATAAACGATAACTAATGTATTAAAAAACTATGAGTGCCTGCCTTCGGAGTTTCGGAAGATAATGCATATAACGGCGGGGGCAGGCCGCCAACACAGGAGAAAAAGCCATGGCAAAAAAAATGAAATCCTTTTGTTTGTCTTTTTGCAGTTTTGTGGCCCTTTCACTGATTCTGCTGCAAATGCCTGTCCCATGTTACGCCTTTGACATTCAGATTGATGTGTCTCCGAATGTACTCAACATCCAGAGCAAAAGTACAATTGTCACAGTTCATACGGACATCGCCTACAAACTGGTGGACGTAGAAACCGTATCATTGAATGGCGTTGACATGGACTGGTGGAAATACGATGACAGGGGCAATTTTGTCGCCAAATTTGATTCAGATAAAATCAAAACATTGGACGACCTTATCATAGGCGATTATACACTGACATTGACCGGAGACACGATCGACGGAGATACCTTTGAAGGAAGTCAGGAAATCATGGTGATAGACAACATTCCGGCCAGCCGTCGGGATTAAACCTGGCCTGAGATTCTTTTTCCAGTATGACCTGTCCGAATATGTGAATTATTTGAAGTGCCTATTATACCGCCCATAACCAATTATCATTGAAGACCATATCAAAAACGCAGCTTCCAAAAAGCTGAATGAAACAGCTTGGTAAGGTTTTTCCAACCGCTTGCACAAACCCTGTAAATGATGTATAGATGCCCGGATTAAAATGGACGGTACTATGAATAAAGACAGGGTATTTGCAGAAAAACTGACCAC
>NZ_JBFXHE010000311.1:0-5247 GCF_050177295.1 Desulfobacter sp. | reverse complement strand
GCGTTTGTATACGCTGTTCCACTTGCCCCTGTCCGGTGGCAGTAATCTCCACTGCGCACCACTGCGAAGAACCCAAAGGACTGCTTCAACAAACTTTCGGCAGGACTCTTCCGTTCCGATATATAGTGTTCCAGAAAAATAAATTGGACTCTCTTGGAAGATGATTTATTACTCGATGTTCGAGTTTTTTTTATTTGCCAAGGCTTTTCATGGTTTTTTAACTTTAAATTGATTCTGAAAGACTTCTCAAAAAAAGCTTGAAATGCCCGTCATTTGGTAATTTTCAAGAATTAAGAATTTGAACATTGAGTATATGACCCAGAGCTGAAAACGACGTATCTTTCACTGCAACAAATGTGAACACTCCTTTGCCGGGACACGCGATACCGTCTTCTTTGACCTGAGGACCCCGGAAGACAAGGTGATGATGGCTTTGAAGATGCTTTTGGTCAAAGTCGGTTTGACGGATATAGCTTTGTCCTGGGCGTCACCGAAGAAACGGTTTTGATGTGGCTCAATCGTGCTGCGCAAAAAGCTCATGAAATTAACACGAACCTGCTCAGAGACTTGCCGGTCACAGAAGTACAACTTGATGAGATGTGGAGCTTTATCAAGCGTAAGCATGCACAGCAGGCCGAAGCGGATGGGGAAAGCAGAGATCAGAACGAGGACGGGCGGCAGTGGGTGTGGATCAGTTTTGCTCCGGAGTTTCGCCTCATCCTGGCGACGTTTGTCGGCCCGAGAACGTTTGAGAGTGCCTTGCAACTGATACAGATGACGGCTGCCGTGGTCTTTGGGGTGCCATGCTTTTTCAGTGATGGATTCAGTTGTTATCTGTCGGCTCTGATTGAGGTCTATTATACCCAGATAACGTTTCCGCGCACAGGAAAGCGAGGCCGTCCCAAGGAACCTGTAAAGGAACCTCACCCGGATCTGGTCTATGGACAGCTGATCAAAAAGAAGCGTCAAGGAAGACTTCAAGAGTTGATGCATCGGGTTTGCTGCGGTGCCGGGCGCCTGGCCGGATTGGGGCTGTCGATTAGTACCAGTTTGATTGAACGTCTCAATCTTACGCTTCGTCATGCCTTGACGCCTCTGGTGAGAAAAAGCCAGTGTTTCTGCAAGGATCGAACCCAAATGAGGCGGCGTGTGACCTTCTTCCAAGCTTTCTACAACTTTGCCAGACCGCATATGAGTTTGCACCTGCCCTTGCCTGAGCAGAAGGTCTTCGCTTCAGATTTGATTCTGCCCAACGGATCATGTTTGGACATTCGCTTTGATATGGTTACGTTAAAATGTCAACAGAACCTAATGCCTTCCAAATTAATAATCGCCCACACTTATTGAGAAGTTACTTTAATGGAACCCAACTACCTGAAATTATACCACTTGTAAAACAGTCTAAAACAGGCGACTGGCAAGTCCGCACCGGTCTGCGGCAGCCCGGTCCAGCATATGGGCAAGCGCTTTGGGCTTTCCCGGGAAAAAACCAAATGTTTTCATCCACACCTCTTCATCTTCCATGCAAAAATAGACAGCAACTTCGGGGGCAAGCTGCCGGAACAGGGCCGCAAGGCGCTGATACATGGCTATGCGTAATGGCTTGAAATAACGCATTTTATTGTCAAGCCCGGCAATGAATTCACCGTAAGGGATGGTTGAATCTGGAAACCGTGCTTCAATGATTGATTTCAAATGGGGCATGAACCTGAATGTGCCGATGGAAATCCATACAATATTTTCCGGGCTGACATGGGCAAAGATGGCCTCAACCACCTTTTCATAAGCACGTTCGCATCCGGGATACAGGAAAATAGGGTCAAAATGAAATGCCACCCGAAATCCCTTTGACACGGCTTTGGCTGCCGCCTTAAACCGTGCGGAAAGGCTGGCTGTGCCCCGCTCTTGGGATGCTATCATTTCAGGGGTATTCACTGACCAGGACAGAATGGTTTTCCGGTTATGGTTCAGGTCCAGAAGGGAGTCTATATTGACGGTTTTTGTTTTCAATTCAAGAATCGCCCGGTCCTGGGCTGCAAATTTTTCAACCAAGAATTGGGGCATCAGGCTGACAGGTTCCCAGATCAGGGAGTCTGTGTACTCGCCGGTACCGATACGTAAAATATTGTTCCCTTGAAAAACCGGGTCCAGTGCGGCATTGTACTGGTCAAAGCCTGCAAAATACTGGAGCACGGGGGGATGAAAATAGGCCTGCAGGATGCAGTAGGCGCAATCCATGGTGCAATAGGTACCGCAGTGCAAAATGGTGTAATCACAGCAAGTGTAGTAGCTGGTGCCTGGGCATTGGCGGATCAGGGCCCCCTTGTTGCTGGTGATGTAAAGCACTTTTTTGGCAAAGCCCACGGGATCATCAGCCTGGTTGATCAGGTCATATACAGGTCTTGAGTCCGCAACCTTTTCCGGTGTGGGTTTGACTTTTGAGATCAGGTACTCAATTTCCGGCGTCAGAGCCAGATCCTTGTCCAAGAATACCCGGATTGGATTGATCATATTTATCTGTCCACAAGGGATTTGAAGTCGTTGAGGTCTGCAAGTTCAGCCAGGCGGTTCAGGCGTGTTTTAAACTCATCCATATTTTTAAATTCCATGTGCATGGCATAAACTATTCCCTCAAAGTTTTCAGGAACTGCCAGTTGAAGTCCGGAATCCAGTTCAAGGTCCTTGATGTGTTCCCGGGCCTTATTTTTAGCTGCTGTAAGTGCAGGAAAACGTCTTTGGGCAAGAAACGCCTTGAACTGCTTTCCAAGGGCACCCATATCCCTGTGCCCAAAACAGCTGCCCCCCTGCCCTATCTCATCTCCATTCGTGATCCCTAAAGGACTTTCCCGGATGAGTCTTGACAGGCTTATTTTTTCAAGGGCGCATATCTCCTTTGCCCATGCAATGATTTCCATCTGGATGCCCAATGAGGCTTTGATTTTGGAAAAAAGATGTAAAAACCCGGCCAGGGTATCTGCCTCCATGGACACAAGATGTTTACACGCCTTAATGGATATTTGACCTTGATCCAGAAGATCGAGAACAGTATCCGGCATGGCATGAATACGCGCCAGTGTATTAATATATCCGGCATTCAGCGGCATGTTGAAGATAGCGGTTGCATTTTTTACGATACTATGGGCATCCATAAAACGCAATAAAAGAACGGTTGCCCGAATGAGTTCTGCAGGCGTCAGTTCCCTTGAAAATGAATTTTCGGTTACAGCAGCCATGGCAGCATCAAGGTTTTCTCCTGCCGGCATGACACGGCAGGTTATCCGGGAGAGGCCGACATGCCTGGCCCCTTCAATCCGCCTAAACCCGGACACCACAATGTATTTATCCTGTCCGCACAACACCAGGGGCGGGACCATGATGCCATATTGGGATATGGATGACTTCAGATGTTCAATATCATGGCAGGGCTCTGTAATGCGAAACCCGGTGTCTGAAAGATCAACCTCAGACACCGGGATATCCGTAAAAGTCATTGCGGTCATGGATCAGATGGTTTGACCAGTCAGCCGGGTAAAGATTTCCTTGTAGGTTTTACTGGTATTATCAATGATTTCCTGGGGCAGTTTAGGGCCTGGCGGGGTTTTGTCCCAGCCTGAATTGATCAGCCAGTCTCTGACAGTCTGTTTGTCAAAACTTTTCTGTCCCCTGCTGGGTGTATAATCGTCTAAGGGCCAAAACCTGGATGAATCCGGTGTCATGATTTCATCAATAAGGATAATTTCACCATCAAGCAGGCCAAACTCAAATTTTGTATCCGCAATAATAATGCCTTTTTCCAGGGCAAGGGCAGAACCCCGGTTATAAATTTCAAGGCTTAGGTCCCGCAGTTTTTCTGCGATTTTCTTCCCTATAATATTTACAGCCTCATCAAAACCGATGTTGATGTCATGATCACCGATTTGCGCCTTGGTGGAGGGGGTAAACAAAGGCGTTTCAAGCTTGTCGGACTCCCTTAGACCCTGGGGCAGCCTGATATTGCATACATGACCTTCGGCTTGATAGGATTTCCAGCATGATCCTGAAATATAGCCTCTTACAATACACTCCACAGCCATGGGTTGGGCTTTTTTCACCAGCATGCTGCGGCTTTCAAGCTTGTCTTTGTATTTGTGAAACTGCACCGGATAATCATTTACATCCGTACTGATAATATGGTTTTTAACAATACTTTCCATTTGTTTAAACCAGAATAGTGAAATCTGGTTTAATACCTTGCCTTTATCCGGAATGGCGTCGGGCAATACCACGTCAAAGGCTGAAAGCCGGTCGGTTGTAACCATGAGCAGGGCATCGCCCGTATCAAAAATATCCCTGACCTTTCCTTGTCTGATCAGTGGCAGACCTTCATATTCTGTTTCGGGTATAATGCTCAAGCTTTCCTCCTGTCCTTAGAATTCAATTTAAAAATTTTGCTGATACTCGATGTTCAAGTTTTTAATTCTTGACTTTTGAAAATTACCAAATGACGGGCATTTCAAGCTTTTTTTGAGAAGTCTTTCAGAATCAATTTAAAGTTAAAAAACCATGAAAAGCCTTGGCAAATAGTACTCTTGAAAAGTCAACTAAAAAAAACTCGAACATCGAGTGATAAATATCACACAATGATTCGTTTTACTATCAGAAAGTTCAGAACAACTTAACACCCTCAACAAATATTTTGTCGCCTTTAAAGTTGGAACGCTTCTATAGTGTTCCAGAAAAATAAATTGGACTCTCTTGGGAGATGATTTATTATGTATTTTCAAGCAATAACGAATGCATAATAATCAACTTTTAGGAATGAGCACGAAATAAGATGCCCAATTAGAATCTTCAAACGTAGGGCCTACAATGGTCGCTTGTTTTGAAATGGGCAAGTTATTTAAAACCCATTCCTTAAGGAGACACTTATGCTATACTCGTGAGTCGCAACTTTGGGAGGCCATATATAAACGCACTCCTTCCCTTAATGTTCCAATTTGAGACCATTTGATCACTTTCCACACGGTTTATTCAAGCTTTGGCAAAGCCGTTTTGAGATCTGGCACCCGCTTCTCCGGCAAAACACCTGGTTTGAACATTTTTTTCTTGAAACGGTACTTTTGAATTTCCCGTATTATCGCTTGTTAAGATTCAAATAGTGTAACGCTGTACCCTCGAATTAATGACAAAATATTGTAACGCTCTGGTAGGAGAATATCCCGCCGCCTATCCAGCTAAAAATTTTAAAAATACCCAGCCTATCTCGCC
>NZ_JBFXHE010000310.1:0-5270 GCF_050177295.1 Desulfobacter sp. | reverse complement strand
TCAATTAAACAGGCAGACGCGTTAACTCATATTCCGGATGGCAGCCCATTTGATGTGATTGTCGGCAACCCTCCCTACAGATCACTATCAAAGGATGAAGACAAAAAATTAAGGGAAACGTATGGCCACATCATGAGTTGGAATACCAACCTATATCCCATTTTTTTAGAGCGGTCACTGGGGCTCTTGAAAAAAGATGGCCTGTTGTCGGTTATCATCCCCACCAGCCTTTATACATCGAGAAATTATGAGAAAATGCGGCATCGAATCACGCAAACCGGCCATGTGTCCGGCATCACCTGGCTGGCCAACCGGAAGGGGGTTTTTCATGATGTTTTGCAGGAAATCAGTGTGATTACTCTTGCCTGCGGTCAACCTTCGCAAAAAGGAAAAATACTGGTGAGGTCTCTGCAAAAGGGGTTTAAATCCAATTTTTCCATTTATCTTTCGGCCAGGCAGGGGAAAGCGGCTTGGGCAATTCCGAAATCCCGGAAGCAGGCTGAGCTGCTGAGCGTGATCGAAAAGGGACCTTTTCGCATGGCAGATTACGGATACAAGGTTCGAATTGGGCATCTGGTATGGAACCGGGACTCCAGAAAGCGCTATGACAGGTACCCCAGTGGCGGAGAAGAAAAGGGCGTTTATCCAATTATCTGGCCCTTTCATATTACTTCAAAGGGTGAATTTTCTTTTTTACATCCTCAGAAAAATAAAAAAGAACGCTTCGTAAAGATGGGAAAGGGAGCCGGCGGTTTGGTTTTCGGACCAAGCATCGTTATGAAACGGACCCGGCCATCTGATTTTGATAATTTTTTACTGTGCTGCGCGGTACCTGAAACATTTATGGACAAGTATAGAGGGTTTGTGGGAGAAAATCACGTCATTATTCTGGAAAAACAACCAGATACCAATGCCCTTGAGCCGGCCCTGTTTTGCCGGGTGTTAAACAGTGAACCGGTTAACCTTGCCTACCGTTGTTTTTCCGGCACTATTTCGGTATCTCGATATGGTCTGGAAAATTTGCCGCTACCAGACCCCGTACGAGTTAAAAAGGGTCTTATCGACGGTTTGGATATCAATACGGCTGTATACCTAAGTTACAGGAATAGGATATGACGCGAAGATTTGGTTCCTCAAAAGGAATAGGCGGTCTCCCGGACAGTGAAATTGAAAAGCTGGAAAAGCTGCGCCAGGCAATTGGCAGCCAGCTCCGGCCCGCTGCCGGCGGTAAGCCGAAATCGGAGCAGGAAAATGATCCTGTAACCAACGGACGATTTTGTCAGAGAGCAAAAAAAGTACCGAAGCTTGATTTCAACATCCCTTTTCTGACATTGGACAGGAAACGACTTGATCTGTCACCAGTCTATATAGATCTTTCCGGAATGATAGCGACTGCAGCCTATAACACCAGTAGTCGTTTTGTCCTTTCCTGGCCCTCAGTCATGGAACATCCTTCTCTATCTATGGTGTTAACCACCCTTTCTTTTTACTCTTCTTACAACGGCCAAGAACTTCGTATTTTATATTGGCCGGCTAAAACCAACGCTATGGATTATCTGCGTGGGGTCTGTATTAATGCTCAATGGCTCAGGGGAATTGCCGCCCAAGTAGCCACTAAACGTAGCAAAAAAGGAACATCCGGCACCAGTGTAATCTTCCGGGAAAAAACATTAGCCTTGCTTCGTTTGGAAGATTTTATAGATGGTTCGGATACACCGCTATCACTGAACGAATATATTTCAGCCTATCATTATAAAAAAGACGGAACGTGGATACGCCGACCTGACGGGCTTCTGGAGTCAGTTGCTAAAGCCGTGTCTCAGAACAGAACCAAGGCAACAATTCGAGGGTACGCCGCCAAATTGGACCGGCCTGAAGCCGCAGTTGACAGTATCTTCTGTTTACATCCTGAGTTGGATCTCAATCAACTGAAGCATTCTCTGCAATCAGCTGTTTTTGATGTAAAGCAGGGTGGGATACCGCCAAACCTGGTTTTTTTAGATTTGCGGGCAGTCAATCGCTTTCAAACTGAAAAATGGTTTGAAAAATTACAGCATATTTTCCAGCATTTCCAGAGCAAAAGCCTTCACGCTCCTACTGGCATTTTGATTCTGCTTGATTCTCCTCTGGTTTATGAAAATCTTCGGCACCAGTTTGAAAGTTGGCATTTCCCGCAGGATGTTGCCCTTGAAAGATATCAACCCAAGTTTGCCGCCATAATGGATATAGACCGGTTTGGTTGGGTACCGCAAGGAGCACGGATTGTTTGCCCCCCAAAAGTGAAAGCCTCAGTATATCAGCAAGCCGGGCGACTCTTTCGGGTCCAGGTAACGGACCGCCAGACTGCTTTGCTGGTAAACCGGTTTCTGGATCTGGCCAAAGAAGTCCGTTGTTTCAGTGGCAGGGCAAATAAGGTCCTTTATGATGCTGCCAAAACTTTATCGGATATTTCCATGCTTCCCGGCGGAATGCAGGCCCTTGAAACCTGGTTGATAGAAAGATTGGAAGACAGCGAATGGAAAAAGTCCGGCTATGCCATGGAAAATGGCGTGATTTGGAAGAAAAAAGCCATTGCGCTTGATAACCTCATGAATGAAGGAGAGTTAGGCAATTTTTACGGGACCGCAAAAAATTTGCTGAACGAAGCGGATGAATACATCCGGGGAATTCAAAAATCCACCCCTGCAGGAAAAGCCTTGGAAGCAGCCTTGGAAAAATCGTTAAAAAGTGGGGAACAGGGGCCTGCTTCTTTGATGGTAGTTGTTGACAGGCAGCATCATTTTTACCTTGCACAGAGAATGATTTCAGAGCGTTTTGGAACGCAAAACAAGATACAGGTTTGTCTTACACGGGAATTATCCACTTTAAAAATTGACAGCGCGACGTCGCTGATCTGCTTATTTTCCAATCATACTTCGATTCGCTATCTTTTTATGTTGCAACAAGCCCCCCGAAGTGGCTGGATCATTATCGGCTACAGCAGAGCAAACAAACTTATGGAGTTGCTGAATGTGTTACTCAAAATATCTGAGTACAAAAAATTTCATCCCCTGGCAGAACGATTGATCAGTCAGCTAAAAAAGTGCATGGTTGATATAGCAATTCCTTCAGTGTCCGGCGAATCTATTGATTTGGACGAAAGCTTACCAGATACAGGCATGTTTGATTCTTTCTCATCAGTTAATGGAGCACCTCGTGATAAAGTTATTGTTCGATTTGCAACACATCCCCCGGAAGTATTTTCTCCGCGGTCTGCTGTTTTCCTTTTGGACAGGGATAGCTCGTGGGGATATCGATCTGAAGTTGCCATGAATCTTGAAAAAGGCGATATCCTGTTGGTTCTTCCCAAGTCGGTTAAAGATCAGATAATGGAACGGCTGGAAGCGGTATATTCAGACAAAAGTATTGAAGCCAAGAATCATGTACGTGGCTATCAGGAATCAGTTAGAAAACGGTTGGAAATTGAAAAACAGGAGAACAACGGAACCTGTTCGCCAAAAAAAATCAGCCAAAAAATAAACGAGCAGACAAACCCTCAAAATCCCGTAAAACCTAGTAACGTCCGCTACTGGATTGGGTTTGAAGACTCAGAACCATCTGACATGACAACCCTGGTTCCCCATGCCCCTAAAACATGGGAACATTTTAAAGCGTTTTCCATATATCTTGGCTTACCTGAATTCCTGGCCAGAAAAGTGTTTGTGTATATTCGTATGGTAAGAAGATTTAACCGAAAAGAAGGCAGGCAAAGCAAAAAAGAGGCCCTGGCCATTCTGACAGACGAATATTCCTATCATGACAGCGAAATCTATCCGGCTGATTTTATTCAGGAGATAAGAAATCAGGCCCAAAGGCACAGCTTTCAGATACAACAGGTTTTTAAACCAAAATTGTCGGAAAATGATATCAGGGACATATACTTAGGATGAGTATATTGACAATAAGATGAAATGATCAGGGAAAGAAGACTTGCAAACAGGAGGATAAAATGGAGCGGCCTGTTCTATCCGTCACAAGGGCGTGCAGCCCGGGAAAGATTTCTCAAAATATTAAAGAAGCGGTTGCACAAAGTCTTCTGAACGATGTGTATAGAAGAGTTTCCGGTGACGGAGATTATGGTGCTATCGTTATTGGCGAAAAACCTTCCGATTATTTCAGCTCCGGTTTTTTGGTGGCATTGAACCCTGAGGCAGATACCGATGGGGTGGATCGGATCGAGGACCTGGAGAGTTCACCGATCCGAATCGGGGCAACCGGCATGGATATCGGTATCAAATCCGATCTTAACGACATGGTGCGTTTCAAAGCGTTCTTTTCTTTGTATATGCGGGTTCTGCCCACTTCAGAAGATTTGAGAAAGGACCGGCATCCGGTTAAATTTGCACTGGCCGCAAATGTGCGTAAATCCATAAATGAAGAAATAAGAAACCAATGTCAGGCTGAAAAGCAAAATTACAACCTGCAAACAGCAAAAGGCAGGGAATCCTGGAAGAAAAAAGAAACAGAAATTCGAAAGGATATTAATAAAAGCTACGGGATTGACTGGGAGCCGGTAGAGGCAATTCCGGCTGATGAAGAAGATGCTGAGCAAGAAATAAATCACCCCGAAGAAACTATAGGCATTGATATCTTTACCATATCCCCCGGCGATCGCCCCATGGCAAAAGATGATTTGTTTGCTTCAACGGCTCCGGTTTCCAAATGGATACGGATCAATGTGGCAACCCCTGAAGTTACATTTTATCCAAATGATACCAAAGAGGCCATTCAAGAAATCGTCAAGCGGGCCAATGATGAATTGGCAGTGGTTGTTCGGCAGGCGATAAATCAGTGGCTGGAGAGCGATGATTCAACTACCGGCGGCAGATATTGGGCGTTTCCTAAAAAACAGACATTTACACCCAGTGAAATTCGAGGGTGGAAACAAACTCTGCAAAGGATACGTCAGAAGACACTTTCTATGCCTTTGGAACAGAAAAAAAGCAAAATTGCGCTGCCATTAAAGCATCTGGATATCAGATGGGCTGTTGAGATTCAGGACGATTGGAGCGACCCTAAGCGAAAAAGTCTTCATGTGGCCCTTGAAAACTGGTCGAAACTTCCCCAAAAGGATTATCTGGAGACGGAGCAGTCGATATTCCAGTGTAAAATTACCGGCATTGTTCCTGAACCTCTTCATTATCCAATGAAACAGGAGCGTATAAAACCATCCAACCGTTATAATAATTACCTTGAGTATCCGGCACTGGGGTTCAACAGTGGAATCAACT